>JAQVZQ010000163.1 GCA_028708095.1 Dysgonamonadaceae bacterium | reverse complement strand
TAGTACATCTTGTTTTTCTTTGTTCAGAAGACTTTTGAATAGTTGTATGATTTTGTTCTGTGGATTCATAATAAATGTTTTCACTAATATACTAAAAAACAATCATATATTAGAATAGAGCCATTATCTTTTATTAAAAGAAAAAGGATAAGACAAGACTTTTGAGTTATGTAACTTTATTATAAAGAAAAGAAAGTAATTAGCCAACTTCTATAATTAAATATTTAGTTAAACTCCAAAAGCGTTGAGTATCTGTTATGACAAATGTCAAGTTTCCATCATCACCAGTTTCAAACTCATAGGTTCCTTCAGGATGAATTGACCACAATTTACCCTTTTTATCATATAATGGAATTCTGGAAATCTCTCTAATATCAATCTTTAGAAAGTAATCATTATTGAAAGTTCCATCTAACACTTTGGTTGATTGCAAAAAGCCTCCTGAAAGAATTTTCTGATCCTTTAGCTCACGTGCTGTGCCAAATACATAGTAGGCAGTGTTTAATGATGACTCTTGCTCTCTAATAGTTACAGACTGTTCTTCAATGTGTCCCGAAAGATCTGTTAAATTACTCGATAGTTGAGCAATCGTTTCATCACGTTTTGTAAGCTCTATCTGTAAATTGTCTAAGCGCGAAGCACTTTCTTGCATCTCTTGATTCAATCTATCAATCGTCTTTCTAAGGGTGCTAACTTGACCAGTACTCGAAGAATACTTTTTATTCAACGCTGCCAATTGAGCCTTGTTTTTCTGAAGAATCTCGTTAATCATTTTAAAATTGTCATTGATACGCTGTTTTGTATTTGTACTCAACTCTCCTTTCTCAGAAGATTGCATTGCCAAATATTTTTCAGCTTCACGTATTTGACTAAAATTTTCTTCAACATTATCAATAACTGACATCATTTCAGCTATTTCTGTATCAGCTGATCTTTCCTGCATCAATAGAGAGTCACGTTCTGCCTCTAAATCTTTATACTCCTTTGATTCTTTCACGTTGGTGCATGAGAACAATACACCTGCACTAACAATAAGTAATAGTAATAGTAATAATTTCTTCATATCCTTACATTTTTAATTTAAACGATAATAAGTATAGTTTAGTTTAGTATTCATCCTATTTTTTGATTTTATCTTTTTTCTCTACTCCATTTACCACAATAACGAACTCTCCACGAGGTTCGTTTTGAGTAAAATGTGTAATCAGCTCCGAGACTCTTCCCCGAATTGTTTCTTCAAAGAACTTTGAAATCTCGCGTGACACAGATATTATTCGGTCTGCACCGAAATACTCTGCAAACTGAGTCAATGTTTTAATTACACGATAAGGAGATTCGTAAAACACCATAGTTCGTGATTCACTTCCCAATTCTTTTAATCGTGTTTGTCTTCCTTTTTTTGCAGGAAGAAATCCTTCAAAACAAAATCTATCAGTTGGCAATCCTGATAATACCAATGCTGGAACAAAAGCAGTTGCACCAGGCAAACATTCAATAGACACACCGGCTTCAACACAAGCACGAACAAGTAAAAAGCCAGGATCAGAAATAGCAGGCGTACCTGCATCTGAAATTAAACCAATATTTGCTCCCGCTTTAATGCGATCCACAATTTGCTCACTACTTTTATGCTCATTAAATTTATGATGCGAAAACATTTTTGTTGAAATTTCATAATGCTTTAATAGAACACTACTCGTTCTTGTATCTTCAGCTAAAATAAAATCACACTTCTTCAAAATGTTTATCGCTCTATAAGTCATGTCTTCTAAATTGCCTATAGGAGTTGGAACAACATACAATTTTCCAGTTACATCAATTTCGCTTTCTTCCATTTAAAAACCCTCTTTAAGCATTTCAAGAAATTTCGCTACAATATCATCATTAAAATCCCAATCAGTATTATTATTCAAATACCTTTCACACTCTTTGTAGGTATTAAATGATTGCAATTTCAACATCATATTATTCATGGCAAGTCTATCATTGTCAAAAAGCTCACGTTGAAATAAAAATCTGTCATTTAAGCTTATGCTACGTTTAGTATCTAAAAGAGTATGATTAGTTTGTTGAACATCATTTAAAGATTTATTATTGGGGTTTAAAGAATCGACTTGTTGGTGAGAATGTGTTCTTTTTGAGGGGTTCTCATGAAGATATCCTTCGGAAAATTTCTCACTCCCTCTTTTTGTAGATGTTTGATTTGGAAGAGTGGGTTTTGACTCAATTTCACCTTCATCAAATTGAGGTAAATCTTTTTTCATTTCGACTTTAGGTGTAATCTTCGAAGTAGAGGGTATTGGTATATGATTCAACCCTCGCTTAAGATTAGCTTGATACTCAACATTTTTCTCAATATTTAGTTTAGACTCATCCTCTTCTATTGTAGTAACATTTTCTTTAACTTGATAAGAATGGTCAGCTGAAGAATTATCTGCTTCAGTTTCAGACAAAAAATGCACTAATTTCTCCATTTGACTTTTCATATCTTCAATTTGAACAAACTCAAGTTCGTGCAATAATCGCATAATTTCCTGTGTTCGCTTAAATGACTCTCTGAAGAATGAGAATGATGCTGCTTTATTATCTTTCAATTGACTCACTTTTGATTCAAGTAGCTGAATTTCGTTAAGTAAAGATTCTATATATTTATTTTTCATTGATTCATAATTAATTTAATGGGAAACACCTATATATCACTGAATATCATGTTTCAAACAATACAAATTTAATAATTAATTGGAATCATCAATATATTCGTCAGACAAATTCACAAGATATAACATTTGTGTGCTTCGTGTAATAGATGTATAAAGCCAACGATAAAAATTATCCCCTAGATGATTGGGATTAATATATCCCAAATCTATAAAAACATTTCTCCATTCGCCACCTTGCGCTTTATGGCAAGTAACTGCATATCCGTACTTAACCTGTAGGGCATTAAAGTAAGGATTGTTTTTTATTTGCTTATAACGGTCACGCTTCGAACCTAAATGAGAGTACTCTTCATTTAATGCAGCATAAAGTATATTGCTTTGTTGATAAGACGCACTTGCAGATTCGGTGTGCAATCCATCTAAATTAATTTTTGCATCAAATTCAAGATCATAATTTTTATGATGAAGAGTTACGTCACAAAACCTCATTCCATAAACTTCTTCTTGCGAACGTATTCGCAAGACCTCTACAAACTCACCGTTAGCTATAAAATCAACTTTTTCATCTTCTTTCAACCAGAAATAGTTGTTTTTAGTTATCATAAGTAAGTCCCCATTAGTCAACTCCTCCTCTCGATAGAGCACGCTATTACGGATACCATTATTGAAAAGATTTACACTTTTATTAGAACGTGATATTACAATTGTTTCCTCTATACCATCGCGAGAGTAGCACCCAGATATTTCTTCGATTAAATCATTCCCCGTTATTCTTTCTACATCTGTAAAGTTCTTCAGTAATAGCTGAGGCTTATCGTGAGTTAAGCCTCTATCCAAAGAGTTTCTTAACAAAGTTGCATTATGAAGTATCCCTGACTCTTCAGATTGCCTCATTATCTCTGTAAGAGTACTCTCCTGTACTTCCAATCCATAAGATTGCAATTCTGAAGTATCCATAGCAGGACTAATATCTTGTTTAACAGGTGGCAATTGTGCTGAATCACCCAAAAACAACAATTTACAGTTTACTGCGGAATAAACATATTCTATCAAGTCGTCTAAAAGACGACCAGTACCGAAAAAAGAACTATCATTAGATTGATTGCTTATCATCGAAGCCTCATCTACAATAAACAGAGTGTTTTGATGTAAATTATTTGTAAGTGAAAAAGATGCACCTGAATCTGTCATTTTTTGCTGCCGATATATTTTTTTATGAATAGTATATGCTGGTTCGTTCGAATACATAGAAAACACCTTTGCTGCACGTCCAGTAGGAGCCAATAAAACTGTTTTTTGTTCAAACTGCGCCATTGTTTTAACCAAAGAGCCAATTAAACTAGATTTCCCTGTTCCAGCATAACCCTTTAAAAGAAAAATTTCTTCTGAGCTCGGTTTAAATATAAATTCAACTATCTTTGTAATTGCTACTTGCTGATCATTTGTAAGAGAAAAAGGAAAATTTTCCTTCAATTTCTCTATGAAATACGTATTTATCATTTTTTTCATGTAATTTTCTATGTAAAAGTAGCACAATTATCATTCTTTTTCTAAATTTGTAATCTAAATAAGTAAATCCATATTAATAGAAAAAATAAAAAGGAAAAAAGTCCATGAAAGTATTAGTAAAAACAATTTTAGTTGCTGCAATTGGTCTATTAGTTTTCTTATGCTGGAAAAGCATTCAAGGGCCTATCGATTTTCAAAAACAAAGGGGTATTCGTGATGAGGCAGTTAAACAAAGACTTATTGATATCCGAACAGCACAAGTGGCTTTTCGTGAAATCAATGGAGCATATACCGCTAGCTTAGACTCTCTCGTTGATTTCGTTAAAAATGGAAAGGTAGCTTTATTGCAAAAGCACGGTGATTTAACTGAAGAGCAAATGGATGCAGGAATGACAGAAGCTAAAGCTATGAAAATTATCAACGACGGAAATGTAGCTACAATTAAAAAAGAAGGCTTATGGGATGAAGCAAATAACAGACCTCAACTTGCACGAGACTCCATTTTTGTTTCTGTTGTAGAAAACCGTTTTCAAAACAGAAGACGTTTTGTTGCAGACTCTTTACGCTATGTACCTTATGGAAATGGAGCACAATTTCAAATGGCTACCGATACACTTAATACATCATCAGGTTTCACAATTAACGTTTTTGAAGCAAAAACACCTTATACTACATACTTAGGAGACTTAAACAAAAATGAATTAAATCTATTAATTGAAAATATAAGAAACCTTCCTGGCGATAGATATGCTGGTTTAAAGGTGGGTTCTATTACAACTGCAAATAATAATGCAGGTAATTGGGAGTAGGAAATACCATAACTCGTAAACAGATTTATGTTTTTACCAGACAATATAGATTTAAAAAAATCTGAAACATACATACTATCCATTCGGTTAACTCCGAATGGATTTTATTTTTCAATCCTTTGTTCAACTAATACTAGTATCTTTTATCAAAACAACATAATTTTCCCTTCCAATACTACCTACCTTAATAATATAGAGAAGTTCATTTTTGATTATTCTTTTTTCTCTTACAACTTTCAAAAAATATATGTGATATGTGTAAATAATGAATATACACTAACACCAAACAAATATTATGAAAAAAGACTTGAAGAGGATCTCTATTTTTTCAACTTCTCCAACCCCAGAGTGAAAGTAAGGTGTAATAAAATTGAGCAAATGGGTTGTAAGGTTATTTGGGGAATGGATAATTCTCTTAATAACTTTTTGAGTCGCACCTTAATAAATCCATCTTTTAAAATCCATAGTGAAGTTTTAATATCATATTTTTATCATTTGCATGATAAGTCAAAATCTGCACTTTATATCAACTTCAATGACTATAATATGATAGATGCAATTGCTTTTTCTGAAGAAAAACTTGCTTTCGCTAAAACATTTAGCGTTAATAGCACGTTAGAAGGTACCTACTTCATACAAAAAATGTGGGAAATTTTAAAACTTGATGCTCAAACGAATATTTTATTCTTTTCAGGGAGGACAGATACTTACAACAACGAAATTGAAGATTTGAAAAAGCTAATTCCAACATCAAAGAATCTTCCACATGCACTTCCAACTGATTTAAAAATAAATCAATATGAAGTTCCTACAGAAATATTATGTCAATTATGCGAATTATAAGTGGAAAATATAAATCAAGAAAATTTCAACTGCCAACGAAATTCACAGCACGACCAACTACCGATTTTGCACGAGAAAGTTTATTTAACATCCTAAATAATCAATTAGATTGGGAATTCACTGAAGCATTAGATCTCTTTTCGGGCACAGGGAGTATTGCGCTGGAATTGGTGTCACGTGGTTGTCCTCACGTTGTTAGTGTTGAGTCTAATGTCAAAAATCATGCTTTTATACAGAAAGTAAAAGAAATTCTTGATGCAAAAGAGTTGCTAACAATAAAAGCTGATGTTTTCTCTTTTATAAAAAAAGGAAATCAAAAATTTAATGTGATTTTTGCTGATCCTCCATATGATTTAAAAGATTTGCAAACAATTCCAACAAAAATATTTGAAAGTGGATTGTTAAAACCTAATGGGATTTTTATTTTAGAGCATTCTAAAAAAAACACTTTCACCGAACACCCATTCTTTAAAGAAGAACGTAAGTATGGAAGTGTTCATTTCTCTTTTTTTGAAAATGACAGAAAGCCAGACTCTCAATAATTAGGTGTTATCTTTACTTTCTTCTTTCTTTTTCTTGAGATATTCAGTAATAATGTTTTCACTGCTTGTTGAAGGAGATAATTCAATACGCTGATATTTTTCCTCTGAAGCTGATGTATCAACATTAATCTCAGGAACTGGGACAGCTTTTTGCTGGACAACAAGATTTTTTCCTATTGCTATTTTTGAAGTGTTCATTCTATTCATACGTTGCAATTGTGCAACTGTTGTGCCATTTCGTCTTGCTATCCCACCCAATGTGTCTCCTCTCTTTACCCTATAATAGGTGTTTTCAACTTCTCCAGTTGATGCGTTTGATTTACCATCTTGGTTGTCTTCTTGCACTTCCACAGGCTTGGCTATTTGTTTCACAATAATTCTTTTACCAATAGACAACTTGGTCGATCTCATCCCGTTCATGCGTTGCAAGCGTCCTACTGTTGTACCATTTCTTCTCGCAATTGCTCCTAATGTATCTCCTTTTTTAATTCTATAATAAGTGTTCAACACATTGCCGCTCAAAGCAGTTTCGTCATTCAAGTTAGTCAATGTTTGCATGCGATTTGTCATGTAAACCGATCTGTTGTGATTTACAATTTCATCTTTATGACTGATGAATGCATACATTTCCTTTGTAGGTAGAACCAAAGCATAAGGTTTATGATTACCTGGAATTAAGTCACGTTTAAACTGAGGATTATATCTTCTAATACTCTCAATGGGAATTTCCAAAATGGCAGAAATTTGTTGGAAATGCACTTCCCTGTCAACGTGTACAGTATCCAAAGCTATCAATTCATTTGAGGTTTCTTGGTGACAGATACGATGTTCATCATTATAGTTCATAACATAATTTGCCGCAATAAATGCAGGTACATATCCACGTGTTTCGCGAGGAAGATTATAATAAATATCCCAATAATCGCGTTGTCCACCACTACGTGCAATTGCCTTATTCACATTTCCAGGGCCGCAGTTATAAGCAGCAATTACTAAATTCCAATCTTCATAAATTTGATAAAGGTCACGAAGGTATTGAGCCGCTGCGTCAGTAGACTTATAAGGATCACGTCGTTCATCTACTAAGCTATTAACTTCTAGTTTATATTGTCGGCCAGTACGCAACATAAATTGCCACAACCCTGTCGCTCCCATGCGCGATACTGCAACAGGATTTAAAGCTGATTCAATAACTGGCAAATATTTAAGCTCCAGTGGTAATCCGTATCTATCTAATGCCTCTTCAAACATTGGATAATAATAATCGCCTAATGATAACATGTAACTCACCAGATCACGACGTTTATTAGTATACATTTCAATGTATGTACGTACTACAGGATTAAAAGAGAGCTCCATGATAGTAGGCAAATCATAAAGTCGTTTCATATAAACAGAATCGGTATAGGCGATGTTCACACCCTTATTACACTGACTTGGTGATTTTGAAAAATCAATTTGCCAATTATGAAGCAAATGGCTTAAATTATCGTTTAAACTTTCAGGTAGAACAACAGAGCTATCTTGTAAAGTTTCTTTATTTGTAGTTGTTGTATTGACTTTTTCCTGATTTTGAGAAATCAAAAGTGTGGTGCTTGATAGAAAGATTATCAATACTATTAAAGCATCTTTTTTCATTGTCATAAATATTTAAAAAAGTTTCAAAAGCTAATGCTACATTGCACACCAAAGCTATTAGCTAAATAGTCTGTTTTTTGAATTATAGTAGGTTCTATACGAAAAGATAGATCCTGAC
>JAQVZQ010000006.1 GCA_028708095.1 Dysgonamonadaceae bacterium | reverse complement strand
AATCTGCATCAATCGGAAAAATGTTTAATGTATTGTTCGCTAAAGAGTTTGACATAGAAACGCTTCGCTTGAGCTATGGCGTTGACACCCAAAGATTGAAAGTGGATAGGTTGAAAAGCGACATGAAACTAATAATCAGCGCATTTAAACTTAATGTGAAAATGGTTGCCAATGCCAACCGTGAGTTGGATTTGCATGTCATCGAAAATGCTATCAATAAGCACCTTAGGTATTTAGACAAATGCAGAAATGACAAAGAGTTGAACCAAAAGATAGCTGGATTTCTCGATTTACAAGAGAATAATGTTGATTTTGCAAATACACTAAATGAGTTCAACTTGTTGGATGAAATGGCTACTGTTAAAGTGGCATACAAGAAGTATATTGATGCACAAAAACGAAGAGTAGAGTTGCTTTCGCAACGTTCAAAGACATCCAGTAAAAGCATCATTAAGAGTCTGTTTACTATTATAGACAATCTTTTTAAGGTGATAGAGGTGGAGCAGTTGATGAGTGCAATTTCTAACGCTGACTTGGCAGAAAATGAAGCAGCGAGTGTTGCTGACTTCACTCCATTGATTAATAACTTGAATCAACTCTCCAAGATGTATCAAAGATCCATTTATGTGAGAGAGGCCAGCAGCAAGAAAAAATCTGCTGTCAAACAGGAGGAAACAGTTAGTATAGAGGATGAGAATGAAGTTGACAATGCCGCAGAAAGTATTGTCAATGAGCATTATCCATCAGAAGTATATATAACAGCTATCAAGAAAAGGGATGCTCGACTTGTTCCTACTTGTAGTGTTGTACTGCAAAACAATGTGTTTAAAAAGAACAATAAACTATTAGATCCTGAAAAACTGCTGCAACGAGAGCCAATCTATTGCAATAGTCAGTAATTTATCCCGTATCATTCACTGTTTTTAGCTCCAACCTAGATGCTGGGGCTTAGAACACTAGACGCTGGCGCAGATATATATCCGTGCTCTTGATGTCAGCAGTGGTGGTTGTCCATTGCCGTTGGTTTTAACCAACGGATAAAGAGGTCTAATAATTGGGGGTTGGCTTTAACCACATCCGCCGCTCGCAGATTACTCGGCTTTTTCAACGCAACAAATAAGCTAATAAGGTTAGTGTTGCTGGTATATTCCAAGTTACTAAGGTTGAGGAAAATACAAATAAGATTTTTTGTTTCCCTGTCATTCCGATACGTAGGGAGGAATCCCGTCAATGTTTAGCTATTAGCTAGCAGTTAGCTTTTAGCGGTGAGTGGTGAAGAACCAAGTGGTAATGGGTTCGTAGAAGCGACAATTTATCGCATCTCTCACTCTCCCCCTCGTTTCCGAACGAGGGGTACGTGGTTTGGCGTTTGTAACGCAAAAAATAAGTCACACGCTGGCGCAGATATTTATCTATGACCTTGATTTCAGCAGAGGTGGTTATCCATTGCCGTTGGTTTTAACCAACGGATAAGAGCACTAGTAATAAGGGGTTGGCTTTAGACACATCTTCAATTTCAATAAATGTGGCTAATGCTGAAGAAAGAGCTGCAAAGTTAAGTAATCTAGAAAAATCGGATGACCATCCGTGTCATTAGTAAATATTGCAGTTTTTTTCTGAAGAAACCCACACGAAAGGATTCGTGCGGGAGCGTTGTGCGTTCTGCTTCAGTGAAGAAGGGTAATATAAGCTCCAGATCAAGCTTTACAACTACATTTTCCACCAAAGATTATAAATTTAACAAATTAAAATAGCAAACTTACAGAAACATTGCTGTTGCAAGAGTCCATTTTGTTGTCCACCATAAAAAACTGGAGAGAGTAATGTTGATTCTTGCATCCTACATAAATTAGGATACATTTATCGATTGAAATTTGCATCCACTGTAGAAAATTGTCGCATAAAGGGTCTTTCCTGACAGATTTTATAAAAAAAATGCTATTAGAAAGACCAAAATCATTTCTTCCGTCGAAGATTGGACGAACAAGAGATGAAAACGCAATCTTCCATTGAAGAAATGTTTAGAAAAGATTTTTGGTAGTTGTTGATGGACTCGAAACTTGGGAATAACGGAGAATGGTTCGAGACTCGAGAACCTATGATTTAGTCGCTCACTAATAACATTCAGTAGAGTGCTGCTTATGTTTTTTCTAATAGACACAGAATAGTTATAGGTGGAATTGGCTTCTCCAAATTAAAGTAAATCCAACGGACTCTTTATTATGGGTTTAGAGATATCAGAAATATGGATATATTTTTCGGTTGTTTCTATTGAGCTGTGCCCCAGCAACTGTTGAATGAAACGAATATCCGTTCCCGATTCCAGCAGATGAATTGCAAAGCTATGCCTCAATGTATGGGGCGTTACATGCTTTTTAATTCCAGCTTTTGATGCGGAATTCTTTACAATCACTTGCACCGATTTTGAGGAATACATTCCACCATTCTGTCCTTCAATTAAATAAACAACCGGTTTGTATTTTGTAAAGTATGTGCGCAGTTCCTCTAACAGTGTTTTAGACAACATCACTGCTCTATCTTCAGCTTAATCAGGAGTAATTGTAACTTGACAGGAAGGTGCTTGTTTGGAACGGGTTTAGCCAGTTTATACTTTATTTTGGTTTGAGGGTAATTTATTAGTAATCCACTTTATGCCATATTGCCAAACTTAGAGAGTGGACTTCTGTGCCTTGATCATACACTATCCACACCCTTGCCCGTTTACAATCGACTTGTTTTGCGAGTTAAGTTTATAGGCAATTTCACAGAGTAAATAATGTGAGTTGGTTTTGTATCGATCTGCATCAATTTTCATCCATTAGACTTGCCGTTTTTATTGACATTCCGCATGAATTACACACAACTTGTCAATAATAAATTGATTAAATTATTGCAATAGTTTTTTTTTACAGAAATTAGATGTATTTTTTAATACAAAATTTAATACAACTTTTAATAGGGTTGTTTTTCTTTGATGTTAATAAATTTGGTTTTTTGTTTTCGATTGGTGTATCTTTAGGGTGTCAAATAAATAATATATATCAATAACCCTACCCAATAAAACAAAATGAGCAAAATTAAAAACAGTAATAGGTTAGATTCAGAAAAGGCTCTAGCAAAATTAATAAAGGAACTTGAGAGCCAAGAATTTGAAAGCATTGATCAAGTAAACGATTTCATTAGAAGTATGAAAGGAAAAAACTTGGATGATTTGCCCGAGTCAACCACAGACAAAGATCGCTCACAAGATTTAGTTCTTGAAGCTTATGACAAAACTATTCCCAAAGGGAAGAAATTGATTAAACAAGCCCTTGAGCTTGATCCTGATAATGCAGATGCCTATAACTATCTTGCCAGTGTGGAAATGGATGTTGACAAAGCATTGGCATTGTACAGAAAAGCAATAGAAGCTGGCGAACGATCACTTGGTGAAAAGTTCATGGAAGAAGAAAAAGGACATTTCTGGGGACTAATTGAAACCCGTCCTTATATGAAAGCTAAAGCAGGTCTTGCTGATTGTTTGTATGCTAAAAATAGAATAAATGCTACCATCGAAGTATATCGGGAAATGCTGGAATTAAATCCCAACGATAACCAGGGTGTCAGGTATTTATTATCCACATTATTATTAAACAAAAAGGATTTATCAGATTATGAGTTGTTCATAAAAAGCTACGAAGGTGATGATTCCGCTGTATGGTATTACAATAATGCACTGTATCACTTTAAAAAAATGGGACAGTCAGCTAAAAGTGATAAGGAGTTGCTGAAAGCATATAAATTCAATAAACATGTAGTGGAATATATGTTGGGATTAAAAGAAATGCCTCTGGAGATGCCTCCCTTTATTGGCAGAGGAGATGAAAACGAAGCAATTTCGTATGTTTTAGGAACTTTGACAATTTGGGAGACTACAGATGGGGCAATGGGTTGGTTGTATGAGTTTATGCTGAAAAGAGGAAAAATGAATTAGTGAGCAAACCTCGCAGATTCAATTAGTAAATGCGTGGAATGTAAATAATTATGGAGGTACTGAAAATCTGACTGGCGGTGATTACAGTTCAGGATATTACATTTAGACTTGCCGTTTTTATTGACATTCCGCATGAATTACAACTCAACATGTCAAAATAAATTGATTTATTGTTGCAATATATAGCTTTTTTCAGAATGTAGATGTATTTTTATACCCCAATTTAATACAGAGGACTAATAAACGATAGGTTTTTAAATGCTTTCCTCAGCATAATTGAAGAAAGTATATGAAAAGTGGATTAGAGTTGGGTTTACGAATATTGTATTTGAGTAAATAAAACTTTATGGAGAAGTTTAAAAAGCATACAAATTGAAACCGTATCACACATTTAAGAGAATGAAGTATAGTTTAAAAATTGGAAATAGTGTAGTTGTAAGGCTGGGAGTTAAGGAGCCTGATTTGGACGACTTTGATATTGGTGGTTGGCAAGGACAAGTTGTTGATATTGACACAAAATCAGACAAAGTGAATATTTTGATTACGATTGAATGGGACTCGCTATCATTAAGACAAATGCCCTCAACTTACATAGAGCAATCGGAACGAGACGGATTGGATTGGCAAAAGATGACTTTATATGAGTAGGAATTCGAAAAAACAAAACCAAGAGACAAAAAAGAAAATGTAAAGCAGACTCAAGAGAAACTGTCGGATAATCACTACTGGGCTTCGCTTGGTAATGAAGGAATAAGAATATCAAAAGTGTTGGATAATATCGATCCACATTATGAAATGAGATGTTTGCAAAAGTGGGTAGAATACCTTGATACCGAATTAACATTTCCAATTCATTCAATTGTTTCAGACTCGGAGGATGATTGGTTGATTAAATGTGGCGATAAAGTTTTGGTGAAATCATTGCCTCACATCGCTGACATGTATGGTGTAATAGCATCAATTAGACTAAATGGGAAAAAATATGAGTTTCCACTTTGTGACTTGGAAGTGATTGACAAAGCTCTGGCCGATTTTCAATTAGTTGAAGATTATAGAACTTGGTTTTCAAACAAATAATAATTGGAAACGAAAACCGGACTAGAATATAATTAAATGCGGTTTAGGTGCAGATAAACTGTATCATCACCCACAATAAATCACTGTGCTTTTCGACTTAAAAATCCACGCATTCCGCAACTAATAATGTTTGCGAAACAGTTGCTAATAAGGCTGCGAGAGCATGGTTCAATAAATTAAATATGATAACTAGGGATTTTAAAAACAAATTTGATTTATCAATACGGAGAAGAAGATATTACAGTGAGGATTGTGGATTGACTTCTTGTCCAGAATGTGGATTTCCATTGATTGAGGATGGTTGTACTGTAATAATTGCAGTAAAATCTGATACAGATGAAGGAGAGTTTATGAGTAATATGACAGGTAGTCATTTTTGCGAATCATGTCCTGTAGTGGTTTTTGATTCAGATAAAGTTGAGCAAGCGGCAAGGCTTGGAATTAGAGGATCCGCAAATCTTAGATATTTGATTGGAGGGATTGTTAATTTTAATGCAATTCCACAAGAAAAAAGACATCTTGAAATTGGAATAGAGGGTAATCCTGTGCCATTAGTTCATTTTTTACCTGATTTGAAAAAGGCAACAGTTGCAAATGAAAAAAAAATCGGTCGAAATGATCCATGCTCATGTGGTAGTGGGAAGAAATATAAAAAGTGTTGCGGATAATGGCTAAATGGTTGAATAAAAAGGAGTTTGAAAAAGCATTTACATCCCATAATGAGGACGGAACACAAATTTGGGTAATATCAAGAATTGAAAAATTACATAACGAAATAGTGAAAATGACAACGAGGTTACCTGATTTAAATATTTATTGAGAGTGTCTAATGATGTTTTTTTATAATGGATTTCATATGAGATAGATGAGAGAAAAGGAGGTTGTAATAGTAAGTATGTAAATGTAACAGTAATTATACAATATAGATTCATAGAATTTCATAGAATGATATTAACAGAAGAGGATAGAAATGAAAGTTTACGAGTTGGACAATTAATAAAGCGCTTGAGCTGATAGATGAGGAATATGTAAATAAAGAATCAGATTTAATATTTAAAAAACAACCTTTTCTTATTTCGTTATTACTAGGGTACAGCTACGATTTGAAAGCATTTGAATTAGAAGAAATCATGAGAATGATCTTTCTTATTTGGGAATATTTTAAAAATCATAACCAAGTAAACCAAGCGAAAATCTCTGAGTCTCAATTTTCGAAAATTCAAGAAAGAAATATTTACATGCTTAAATATTATGAAGGAGAACAGGGACAAAAAGCAAGCATGGAATTTATTTCTACTGACTTAAAAAACTTGAAATCAAAATCTTTATTTGGAGGAATAACTCTTCTGTTTTCTGAGAAAACTCCACTTTTAGAAATGGAAAATGAGTATCGAGGTATCATATTAATTGGACTGAAAAGCTTAATTGAATGTTTTGAGGAAATAGTTTTTACAGTGTAGTTTATGTGATTTAAGAGGAAAAGAATATATAGAATTTTATTTACTTTGTAATGGCGGAAATTATCATAGCAGATACAACATGACCATGAATATCGGTTTCAACATGGTTATTAGGTAATAATTGAAAACTGGAAAGAATAGTCTCAATATGAGACCAACCATAAGAATATCCAGAATGTTTTTCTTTGTAGGAGGTAATTTTGGTAGCGTAGTTTAAAAGTAACGGTTTAATATAGTGGCAATACCCCCATAATAACTCCTCCCAAAAAGATTGAGGTGCACCAACAAGAAATAGAGTTGATACAGATCAATTTGCGCATCATAGTTGTGAGATTTTGGAATCACTTCGTGATATGAGTTGTAGAACTCGTTACCAAATCCACCAAAGAGTTTGCTCATAGCAATATCCACCATCGGATGACCATAATATACAGCAGGGTCAATTAAGCAGGGAGTTCCATCAGTTGCAATGAGGTAATTGCCACCCCACAAATCTCCATGTACTAATGATGGTTTTGCAACTTTTCCCAATAAGTTTTCGAAAACGCTGATTGCTGTTTGTGCTGATGGGATTTCGCTCGTTCGAAGCAACTTCTTTTGCTTAGCCAATTTCAATTGCGGAGCAATGCGTTCGTGCCAATAGAACTCTTCCCAGTTGGAGTGTTGGCTGTTTGATTGTGGCAGACTTCCAATGAAATTGTTGGATGAAAAACCAAACGTGTCATGATGGTTGAGGTGCAACTGAGCCAATTGTGTTCCTAAAGCTTTGTAATCATCGGAACTGGCATGTTTACTCTCTTCTACATAATCCATTAACAAAAAGGCTTTCTCTTGATAACTGTCTACTATATGCACCTTCGGCACAGCAATAGTTTGAGTTTCTTCTATTGCTTTTAGTCCTGTTTGTTCTGCAACAAACATATCTAAGGCATCATTGTTGGAGTTTACTTTCAAGAAGTAATTGGCAGAGTCTGATTTCAAGAGGTAAGCTGAGGATATGCTCCCGCCTGAAAGGGATTGGATGTTGTGAAACTTATTGTTGGTTAGGAAGGTGATATGTGATATTAATTGTTTCATGATTTGTTTTTGGATAAACAAATTGGTTTATTGGTTTGAATTCTATACTTACATGCTTTTAGCCTTATATATGAAAACAAATATACTTATCTTTTTAGTTAAAAAAAAGGAGTCTTGGCTATTCAAATTTTATAATATATGAGCAATATTTGCTTATTAACATAAACAGGTCTGTTTATTAATTGTTGTATTTGTAGCAAAGTAAATTTCTATGAATAATTATATCGATATAATACAAGGTATTCATCCAGGAAAGTTGATTGGTAGAGAGTTGAAGAAAAGGAATATCACTCAGTGTAAACTGGCTGATCAAACAGGTATCTCTTATCAAACAATCAATGCAATTATTGCCGCAAAGCGTAACCTGACAACTGAGCAATCCTTAAGAATCGCTGAAGTGATGGGTTACGAAGAGGATTTTCTTGCTTTATTGCAAACATACTATGATATAAAAAAGTTGAGAGAGATAGAGCTTCACAATCTTTATAAAGGAGCTCTGCGCATTCGCAAATCTTTATTTTGGGATGTGGAGTTTGATTCGATCAACTGGGGAAAGTTTAAAAAAGCAGTTATTAATCGAATACTGGAAAGAGGGAGTAAAGATGAAATAGATGAAATTATGCGATTTTACAAATTGTCAATCAAAGAACTCCAAAAATACAAGACTAAACTACATAAATTATCAGAAAACATAGAAGGCTAAAATAATGTCAAGCGAACTACATTACGAAACGGTGACTCCTTTATTGAAGAACGTGCTTGATATGATTATATGAAACAAAAACAAACCCTTCTTCATCATTAATCGATAAAGAAGGGTTCAATTTGTACGTTCTATTTTATATTGACAATTATTTGCTTTCCAGCGCCCCAATATTCTCCTTCAACGATGCAATTTTACTCACAGCATCAGCCTGTTTATTGCGTTCATTTTCTACAATCTCTGCCCTTGCGTTTTGAACAAAACGTTCGTTGCTCAACTTCTTCTCAACTGACTTCAAGAAACCTTGTTGATAAGTTAATTCAGCACGTAATTTTTCCAATTCGGCTTCCACATCGATAGTTTCAGAAAGAGGAACAGCAAACTCTGTAGTTCCCACCATAAACGAGGCAGCTCCTGTTGATTTTTCATTCACTGCATCAATAGCAGTTAAGTTGCCCATCTTTATGATAGCAGTATCATAATCACTTGCGTGGTTACCCAATATTTCAAGTGATAGCGTTTCTTTGTTGGCAATATTCTTTTGAAGGCGGATGGTGCGAATACCTGCAATGATATGCTTTGTATTTTCGAAGTTAGAAAGGAACTGTTTGTTATACTCTTCACTTTTAGGGAGTTCTGTAATCATGATGCTTTCACATTCTGTGCGAGGAGCAATTGCTTGCCACAACTCTTCGGTAATAAATGGCATGAATGGGTGCAATAATCGCAACAAAGAATCGAAGAAGGATAGAGTAGCCTCATAAGTTTCTCTATCAATGGGTTGTTGGTAAGCAGGTTTGATTAACTCTAAATACCATGATGAAAATTCATCCCAAAACAATTTGTACAATAGCATCAATGCTTCGGACAAACGGTACTTTGAGAACAAGTCGTCCATCTCTTCAATGGTTTGTGAAAGTTTGTTCTCGAACCATTTCACGGCTATTTTAGCAGCTTTGGGTTGTTTTATTGTATCATCAATTTCCCAACCTTTTACAAGTCGGAATGCATTCCATATCTTATTGTTGAAGTTGCGACCTTGTTCACAAAGTGATTCATCGAACGGTAAGTCGTTACCAGCAGCAGATGTTAATAGCATACCCATTCGCACACCATCAGCACCATATTTTTGCATTAGTTCGATGGGGTCGGGTGAGTTACCCAACGATTTGGACATCTTTCGGCCCAATTTATCGCGAACAATACCTGTTAGGTACACATTTTCGAAACAACGCTCATCGCGGTATTCATATCCTGCAATAATCATACGAGCCACCCAAAAGAAAAGAATCTCAGGGGCAGTTACCAAATCATTGGTTGGGTAATAGTAGTTGATATCTTCGTTGTCAGGATTATTTATTCCATCAAACACAGAAATGGGCCATAGCCATGATGAGAACCAAGTGTCCAGACAATCTTCATCCTGTCTCAAATCTGAAAGTTGTAGTTTTGGATCAATTTCTTTTGCTAATTTCAGCGCTTGTTCATCAGTTTCTGCTACAACATAGCCACCGTCAGGCAAGTAATAAGCGGGAATGCGATGTCCCCACCACAGTTGACGAGACACACACCAATCTTTCACATTCTCCATCCAATGGCGATAAGTATTTTTAAACTTAGCAGGATAAAGTTGTATGGTGTCATTCATCACTGCGTCAAGGGCAGGTTTTGCAAGGTCTTCCATTTTCAGGAACCATTGCATCGATAACTTGGGTTCAATTACTGCATCAGTACGTTCAGAGAAACCTACATTATTAGTGTAATTCTCCATTTTTTCTAACAATCCTTTTTGCTCCAACTCTTTCTCAATAAGGGTGCGAACCAAAAAACGATCTTTGTCTTGATAATGCAATCCATGCTCATTAAGTGTTCCATTATCGTTGAAAATATCGATGGATTTCAATTTATACTTATCTCCCAACATGTAGTCGTTGATATCGTGTGCTGGTGTTACTTTCAAGCACCCTGTACCAAACTCCACATCCACATATTCATCTTCAATCACTTCCACCTCTCGATTGGCAATGGGTACAATAAGCTTCTTACCTTTTAAGTGTGCAGTTTTAGGATCATTAGGATTGATACAGACTGCGGTATCTCCAAATATTGTTTCAGGACGGGTGGTTGCTATCACAGCAAACTTATTATCTTCCCCCACTATTGCATAACGCAAATAGTACAACTTACCAGTTACCTCTTTATGAATTACCTCCTCGTCAGAGAGGGCAGTTTGTGCTTGTGGATCCCAGTTCACCATTCGCACACCACGATAGATAAGTCCTTTTTTGTGTAAGTCAGCAAAAACTTTCAATACGCTTTCGGAGCGTATTTCGTCCATGGTGAAGCAAGTTCTGTCCCAATCACACGATGCTCCTAACTTCTTGAGTTGCTCCAATATGATACCGCCATGTTTGTGTGTCCACTCCCAAGCATGTTCCAAAAACTCTTCGCGAGTTAAATCTGATTTCTTTATACCCTCGTCAGCAAGTTTTGCAACTACTTTCGCTTCAGTAGCGATAGAGGCATGGTCTGTACCAGGAACCCAACAAGCGTTTTTTCCTTGCATTCGTGCACGTCGCACCAATGTATCTTGAATGGTATTGTTGAGCATATGACCCATGTGTAATATTCCCGTCACGTTGGGTGGAGGAATAACTATTGAATAAGGTTCACGTTCATCAGGTTCCGAATGGAAGTATCCATTCCGTAACCAATATTCATACCATTTGTCTTCAACTTCTATTGGGTTGTATTTACTTGCTATTTCCATATTTATTTACAATTGAACTGCAAAAGTACAAAAAGAATGCATCTTGTTAAAATGCATTCTTTCTGTTTGTTTGATTTTTTAATGTCGATGTCATCCAAAAACGTAATGAAGCGTCTGTTCAAACATCTCTTTCACCGACGGCAAAGCGAAGGATCTCTAAATATCCTTGTAATCCAGAACGTTGTGATGGATCTGTTCAAATACTCCTGTCATCCAGAGCAAAGCGAAGGATCTGTTTAATCATTGTGCTACTCTTCTAACAGATTCCTCCTTGCGTACTAATGACATAATTTTGCAATATATTGTTCTTTAGGTGCTTATATTTTTATGCCAGGCTTCCAGCCCTCTTTTGCTTCTATCTGCCTGTTACCCAGGACTGACAGCCTAGGCTGAATTATATCAGCCCTTCGGGCCTCACAGTAAATCAAACTTCGATGTCATTCCCTTCTTTTTGCCCAATGAAAATTGGGTGGGGTTTCGGAATGACAGTGTATTCTGTTGCAATGACAGAATACTCTCTGTCATCCAGAGACCTATTCCTTATACAATAAATAGGGTTTCCTTTGCACCTTGAACTTTGCCACATCATCCTGCCACATTGCTTTTATCTCTTCATTCGTTTTGCCATCCATAATCATTTGACGAATGTAATCAACGCCTGTAAGTTTTTCAAAGAATGAAGAGAAGAACTTACTTCCCATATCAAGGTTGTTGTAAGCATCTATAACGTAAGACAAGTCAAATCCATTCTCCCAAATGTATTCATTGGAAACATTGCGAAGATCTACTCCATAACACTTTTGATTAAGTAAAGGAGGATTCTTTGCTCCGGGAACACTTAGCGGAGTGAACGTGAAGTCTGAACCCGAGTAGTTTGGATGACCATAAGCTTCAAATGGGAAAGATGTCCCTCGCCCTAAACTCACAACTGTGCCTTCGAAAAGGCAAGTAGAGGGGTAGAGATAGATGGAATGTATGTTAGGTAAGTTGGGTGATGGTGAAATGGGAAGCTCGTATAGTGTTTGGTGAGTGTAGTCTTTACAAGGAACAACTGTGAGTTTGCAAGTGCGATTGTTAGTCAACCATTTTTCACCATTTATCATCAATGCCAATTCTCCTAAAGTCATGCCATGTACAACAGGAATAGGTAGCCAGCCCACACCCGATTTATGTTTCATATCCAAAATGGGTCCATCTACATAAAATCCATTTGGATTAGGTCTGTCCAACACAACCATCTCTTTTTTGTGTCCTGCACAAGCATCCATTATTCGAGCCATGGTGGCATAGTAAGTGTAAAAGCGTAAACCAACATCCTGAAGGTCAAAAACCAGCACATCAAACTGCTGCATGGTTTCATTGGAGGGCGTTCTGGTTCTTCCTTCATACAAAGACCAGATGGGTATGCCTGTTTTCTCATCCACTGAGCTACTTACATGCTCACCAGCATCTGCAGTACCTCTAAAACCATGTTCGGGAGATAAGATACCTACAACATTAAAATCGTTTCGTTTTAATAAATCCACCAAATGCTCATCGCCCACCATTCCAGTTTGATTGGACAAAACTGCCACTCGTTTTCCTTTTAATAAAGGAAAATACAATGAAGTAGATTCAGCACCCATTTTGACAGTAGTGTCTGGTGAATCTTGAGTTGTAACCTCTTTATTATTGCTTGACGATTTAGAATAGGTGCATGCAATTAATACGAAGAAGCTAACCATCATTAAAAGTATCTTTCTCATTTTTCTCATCTTTGTTATTCCTTTTCAGTTTTTTTGTATTTCTGTTGTTCGTGAAGCGTATCAAACTCTTCTTTCAACGATAAAAGTGATTTCTTTAAGTTTTGCAATCGTTTTATTACCACTATGCGTCGCTCTTCTTCAGATTTACTTGTTTTCAACACTTGTCTTGCCCCTTCCAGTGTGAGACCTTTATCTTTCACCAAATTATATACGATTTCAATTTCCATTATATCATCTTTGGTAAATTGGCGCGTACCACTATCGGTTCTCTTTGGGTTGATGTTCTCAAACTGTTTTTCCCAAAATCTTATAAGTGATATATTTACAGCAAAATGATCTGCCACTTCTTTAATGGAGTAGTAAAGTCGTTTGCTTTCAAAATTAATAGGTCTTTTACGTTTTCCCATATTGTTGATTACTAAATACGATTAAAGATTATTGTAGTGTGACACTCAACAAAAATAAACTTTTTAAAGTAACTTTGCAAACTGTTTGTTAGATATATATCTTTGTAAATCGAAAATGAAAAGAATACTGTCGACATCTAATCATTTTTGTTTTTCAACAATGAATTTTTATTTTTAATATATGATGACTTCAAAAGAAATACGCCAATCGTTTATAGATTTTTTCGTTTCGAAAAATCATAGAATTGTACCGTCTGCTCCAATGGTAATAAAAGACGATCCAACCCTTATGTTTACCAATGCAGGAATGAATCAATTCAAGGACGTTATTCTTGGTAATACACCCATTAAATATCCGAGAATTGCTGACTCTCAAAAATGTTTACGCGTGAGTGGCAAACATAATGACTTGGAAGAGGTGGGACACGATACTTACCACCACACCATGTTTGAGATGCTGGGTAACTGGTCGTTTGGTGACTATTTTAAAGAAGAAGCTATTGAATGGGCATGGGAATATTTGACCGATGTGCTTAAATTGGATAAAGAACGATTGTATGCCACCATTTTTGAAGGAGATAAATCAGAAGGTTTGGAAAGAGATGATGAAGCAGCAGCTCATTGGGAGAAATACTTGCCCATCGACCGAATTATTAATGGAAACAAAGATGACAATTTCTGGGAGATGGGAGATACTGGTCCTTGTGGGCCGTGTTCGGAAATTCACATTGACTTGCGTTCCAATGAGGAACGTGACAAAGTATGTGCATTAACACTTGTCAATCAAGATCACCCACAAGTAATTGAGATTTGGAACCTTGTATTTATGCAATATAACCGCAAAGCGGATGGCTCACTTGATGGCTTACCTGCAAAAGTGATTGATACAGGTATGGGGTTTGAGCGGCTTTGTATGGCTGTGCAAGGAAAGCTATCTAATTATGACACCGATGTTTTCCAACCCATTATTAAGAAGATTGGAGAAATAAGTGGTTTCAGTTACGGCAAAGATGAGAAGAAGGACATAGCTATGCGTGTAATTGCTGATCACGTTCGCACCATCTCTTTTTCTATTACTGATGGGCAACTACCATCTAATGCAAAAGCAGGATATGTTATTCGACGTATCTTGCGACGCGCAGTTCGTTATGGATACACATTCCTAAATATGCATATGGGGTTTATGTATCAGTTATTACCCGTATTGATTGAAGTGATGGGGGATGCTTACCCTGAATTGATTGCTCAAAAAACATTGATTGAGAAAGTTATCAAAGAAGAAGAGGAATCATTCTTACGTACCCTTGAAACAGGTATTGGATTGCTTGAAAAACAAATGGAGCAACATAAAAAAGATGGCAATCTCACTCTTGAGGGTGCTACTGCATTCCAACTTAACGATACTTTTGGTTTCCCATTAGATCTCACAGAACTTATTTTGCGAGAAAATGGAATGACTGTTGATCACGAGGGTTTCAAAGCCGAAATGCAAAAACAAAAAGACAGAGCTCGCAATGCTGCTGCTGTTGAAACTGGCGATTGGACAAAAGTTCATGATGGTGAACCTGTCTTTGTTGGTTACGACTTCACTGAAACTGATGCCGAAATACTTCGTTATCGAAAAGTGAAGCAAAAGAACAAAGAGTTTTACCAATTAGTGTTTTCTCAAACCCCTTTCTATGCTGAACAAGGTGGGCAAGTTGGCGATAGTGGTTGGATGACATGCACCGACTCAGATGAGAAAATTGAGATATTCGATACAAAAAGAGAAAACAACCTTGCTATTCATTTGGTGATGAAGTTGCCAAAAGATATAACAACTACTTTTACACTAAATATCAATAAAGAACGACGCACTGCAATAGAAAGCAACCATACAGCTACTCACTTGATGCACGAAGCATTGCGTGAAGTGCTGGGCAAACATGTTGAGCAGAAAGGATCATTCGTATCCGATCAGGTTTTACGTTTCGACTTTTCTCATTTTCAAAAAATGAATGACGAGGAGATCCGTCAAGTAGAACAATTAGTTAATAACAAAATTCGCGAGAATATATCCATAGAAGAAGACCGCAGTGTGCCCATTCAAACTGCTAAAGATATGGGTGCCATGGCACTCTTTGGTGAGAAATATGA
Organism: Dysgonamonadaceae bacterium; assembly: GCA_028708095.1. Lineage (GTDB taxonomy): Bacteria > Bacteroidota > Bacteroidia > Bacteroidales > Dysgonomonadaceae > UBA2632. Next base: position 17,476 of record JAQVZQ010000006.1, on the reverse strand, counting down.
TGAGGAAGTGCGCACCATTCGTTTTGGCTCTTCCATCGAGTTGTGTGGTGGTACACATATTTCATCAACAGGTCACATTGGACTTTTTCGTATTGTGAGCGAGAGTGCTATTGCTGCTGGAATCAGACGTATTGAGGCAATTACTGGCAAGGCATGCGATGAGTATATTTACAAAAAAGAAGACATGTTGTCACAAATGCGAGAGCTGCTTAACAACACACAAGACATTGAAGGAGCATTGCAACGCTTGATAGCAGAGAACGAAGAGATGAAAAAGACTGTTCATGAGTTCGAACTCGAAAAGGCTAAAAGTCTCAAACAATCATTTATTTCCTCCAAAGAAGTTAAAGATGGTGTGAATGTTTTCAGCGCTATATTTACTGATGTTTCTCCCGATATCATCAAGAACATTGCATTTCAATTGAAGGGTGAGTTCAACGACAATCTCTTTTTTGTTGCTGGTACTATTGCCAACAACAAACCCAATCTAACGGTAATGATTGGCGATGATCTTGTGAAGAAAGGATTAAACGCTGGGAATATCATTCGTCAAGCTGCCAAACATATTCAAGGGGGCGGAGGAGGTCAACCTCATTTTGCTACGGCAGGAGGAAAGAATTCTGATGGATTGCAACAGGCAGTAGGTGAAGTTCTAAATGCTTTTTAATTAAATGTCTGTAATGACATAGTGATTAACAACTTAAGTGCGCTTTACTCTTATTCTAAACATTAGTGAAGAATATCCGCTTACAAGACAAATACTTAAAAACCATCAAGCGTAAGGCTTGTTATGTGTTATAATAAAGTGAGACGTTCATTGCAACGTCTCTTTTGTTTATATATTCTGCAAAATTATATGAATTGAGAATAAGCTAATTCATCTAAACCTCAAAAATGATTAGTGAAAAGATAAAAGGTCATCTTGCCATGCTGACGGCAAATATTGCTTGGGGGTTAATGGCTCCTCTCTCAAAAAGCATTATGATGTTTGGTGCCATTGGATATTTATCTTTGGTGTCGTTTCGTTTGGCTGGAGCTGCGATAGCATTTTGGACGGCTTCCTTCTTTGTTAAAAGAGAGAAAGTCCCTCCACGCGATCTATTCCTAATGTTTGTAGCCTCTCTTTTTGCCATTGTCTTTAATCAAGCTATATTCATCACAGGAGTTTCCATGACTTCCCCCATCAATGCATCCATTGTCACCACTTTTTTGCCCATCATCACCATGGTGATTTCTGCATTTTATTTAAAAGAACCCATTACTTTCAAAAAGCTTTTGGGTGTAATAATTGGAGGTGGAGGTGCAGTTCTGATTATTGTGAGTAGTACCCAGTTAGATGCAGGAAGCAGTGCATCCAATAGGAATCTGATGGGAATTCTCTTGGTCTTTATGGCACAAACCAGTTATGCAATCTACTTTGTGTTCTTTAAAAAATTTGTGGAGAAATACTCTCCTGTCACATTGATGAAGTGGATGTTTCTTTTTGCTTCCATCGTTTATCTCCCATTTGGTCAATCAGAGTTTCTGCACATCGATTATTCAACTATTCCATTTTATGTTTACAGAGACATAGCGTTTGTAGTATTGGGAAGCACATTTTTCACCTATCTGATGGTGCCGATAGGACAGAAAAACTTGCGACCTACTGTCGCCAGCATGTACAACAATGTTCAACCTATCGTTGCCACCATTGCAGCAGCAGTTATGGGGATTGATACTTTTGGCCCACTAAAAGGGATAGCTATTGCATTGGTTTTTATGGGTGTTTTTATTGTGAATAGGAGTAAGGCAAAAGGTTTGTCTCCTAATATTTGAAAACCACACTCGAGATATATCATAACAGTCATTTGTTTTAATTTTTCCAAGTATTAGAAAATAGATTGACTACCTTTGGTTAGAATTACAGATTTGTATTAATTAAAAAGTTTAGTAAGATATAACTCAAAACATTTATAGGACACAACATGGGATTAAGCATTCATTATAATGGAAAGTTCAACAAAAATGCAATTCTTGCTGATTTAATAACTGAAGTTAAAGAAATTGCAGAAGTATTCAAATGGGACTACGAAGTATATCACGAGGAATTCCCATCTGATATTAAAGATGAGAACTCTTATGACGGAAATATTTATGGGATTAGTTTTGCACCTCCAGAATGTGAAACAATATTTATTTGTTTCTTATCCAATTATCGAATGTCAAGTCATATGCTTTTAAAGTTCCATGGAAATTCGGAGCATCAAACTGAGAGTGATTTACTTTACATGCTCTCTACTAAAACTCAATATGCGGGATCTGCTGTGCATAAAATAGTAATAGATTTGTTTCGTTATTTGAATAAGCGAGACTATTTCTCGGAATTAAACCTTATAGATGAGGGGGAATATTGGGAGACAGGAGACGAGAAAATATTGGAACATAAATTTAATGAGTATAACAATTTACTTGATAGCTTTTCGTTGGCTGTTGAAACTATTCCTGTGGAACCTGGAGAGACATATGAGAATTATTTTAAAAGAATAGCAAATAGAATTAACGATCATTTTACATCTTCTACGTTGCGAACTCCTTGAAATAGATTACTATATCATCAGATTTCGACACCTTGTTTCCACACAAAGTTAAAAACATAAATAGTTAGTTATAGCTGTTTCAAAAACGAGAGTAACACAGTATTTGGCGTTTTCTTGCAAAAACTATGTAGGTTATGTTCTCAACCAGTTTGTCATTTACTATATTAAAAAGTACTTTTACAGTTTGAATATTGGTTTAAATAAGAGTGAAATAAAAAACTGAGCACACATAGTAAATAATATGAATTCATTAGAAGAGAAATTAAATTTTTACAACCAACTCTCAGACTTCGAAAAGCCCGTTGTGAGAGCTTTTGCAGTTGCTGGAACTTTTAATAAAGTATCTGATATTAAAGAGACTTTAAAAGGTTTTACAAAATATACTTCTCAGCAGATTAGTGAGATTATGGATAGTTCACTCAATGCTGGATTGTTAGAGATGAATTCAGATAGCTATAGCAGATATTTTGAGAAGTATAAAGTTACAATCCCTTTTATGACCTATGTTTATTCTAATTTGACTAATCATGAAAAGAATACAGCAAAAAAGATTGGACATTATAACAGGTATTTTTTACATACTAATACAATAGAAATAAGCGAAGTTAAAGAATTTCTGTTCGCATTATTGTATGAAAATAAAATCTCTGAAAGGATTAAAGATAAGCTGTTAAACAATGTTGGGGTGTTTAACGAAATGGACTTAGTAAACTATCCCGTGTATGTTAATAATTTCAACAAGTTGGATAGTGATATTATTAACTTAATCTTCTCGAGTAAATTATCTGTTACAGTTTTCAATTTATATCCATTGAAAAATATTGAAAGATTGAGATCTCAACTTGAAATATTGCTTTCACCTGAAAAGACTATTCTCCTAACAGATTTAATGTCTAATATCAAGTTATATGAAGGAGATTTTGGTTTTGTTTTCAATTTCATAAATAAAAAAGACGCTGTATCGATAAATGCAATACATCATCTTATGCAACGAGATTTTGACACTTCTCTCAAGCTTTTTGATGAGGAGCTTAAGCATTTGAGAAAAGTGCATAAAGGCATTCATTATCTTCCGTCAGTTTATCAAAACTATTTCTACACAACACTTTTATTATGTGTTGATCCTGTAAAAACTGCTGCTCGTGCTCAGAAAATATTGAATAATTACAATCAGTTGGATAGTGCCGATTTGAATTACTTCTTTAAAGCAGTTATGTATAACATTCTAAATAAGAAAAAAGAGAGGGACTCTTTGTCAAGTGAATTATTTGAAAAAATAAAGTCTTCATCCAATTTTTACACTTTTGTTTTAATTGGTGTTGCTTATTTGGCCGAACTTACGCCATCAATATCTATTAAAAGACATATTATAAATATTATTGAAAAATCTTATCAGGCAGGAAATTATTTAATGGCTTATGAGGCTGCTTATGTAGTTAATGAGTGGTTTGGAGACTCCGAGACAGAGAAATGTTATGCGCAAATTGCCTCAAAAATGTCCTACAAACCTGTAGCTTCTCTAATAAGCAAAGTTGAAAGTTGGGAAAAATCGCTCAATCTGATTTTTAACGCATTGGGTGGTGTCAATAAAAAGACGAATGTGGGAGTAGCTATAGAAAACAAATTTCGCATCGTTTATACGTTTGAACCCAACAACTTTGATATTAAACCCATTTTACAAACACGAAATGCAAATGGCGTGTGGAGTGCGGGGCGCAATGTGGCAATGAAAAACTTTTACGAAGGTAAAGCAAATGGTATGACTGATAAAGATTTGAGGATTGCCAGATGTATCAATTACTACAAAGGATATTATGGTTCTGATTGGTATGAATTTACTAAACAAGTTTTTATAGAATTAATCGGTCATCCCTATCTATTCTTAGCCAACACCAAAGATGTGCCAGTAGAATTTGTAGCAGCCAAGCCCGAGGTGAAAGTATCAAAGAAGAAAAAAGGCTTTATAATTGAATCTGATATTAAAGAACATGATTCAAATATTTTCTTAATGAAAGAAACCAATACACGTTACAGAGTGTATAACCTTGACAAAAATGTTTTGGAGCTCATTAGTATTCTTACTACTCAACAAGTTGCTGTACCCGAAGAAGGTAAAGATAAGTTAGTCCAATTGTTGGGCGAAATTAGTAAGCACGTTACAGTTCAGTCTGATTTGCTTACTACAGCTACTAACTCCCATTTCACAGTGAAGAGTGTTGATCCTGATAATCGCATTCGTGTGCAACTGCTGCCGTTTGGAGATGGATTAAAAGCTGAACTATTTGTTAAACCATTCAACGAGATTCCACCTTACTCCAAGCCTGGTGTGGGAGGTAAAGTATTAATGACTAATGTGAATGGAGAACAGTGGCAGGTGAAACGAGATTTTGCAAAAGAAATAGAGTTTTCCAATGCAGTTTTAAATGATATTCAAATGCTTGAAAGTGTCGATATGAGTGTCGATCTCATTGCGTTTGACAATCCAATGGATTCATTGCACCTACTTGATGTGTTAGCTTTACACAAAGATAAATGTGTGGTTGAGTGGCCAGAAGGTGAGAGATTTAAGATTCGTTCAATGGCAAGTTTTACAGATCTGAAAATGCGCATTAAATCTAAAACAAACTGGTTTGAGCTGGAAGGGGAGTTGAGAGTAGATGAGGATACTGTGATCTCTCTCCAACAATTGATGAGTTTGATGAAAAACGGACACGATCGTTTTATTGAACTAAAAGAAGGCGAATTTATTGCGCTCTCACAAGAATTGAAAAAACGATTGGAGGAGCTTTACTCTTTTTCAACTAATGAGAAGAATGGTCTTCAACTCAATAAGTTTGCTTCCATTGCTATGGGCGATCTTTTTGATGAGATGGCTGACTTAAAATCTGATAAAGCTTGGAAGAGTTTTAGAAAACGAATCACCTCGACTACAAGTCTTGAAGTGAAAATACCCAGCTCTCTTCATGCAGATTTGCGTCCCTATCAAGAAGATGGTTATAGATGGATGACACGATTGGCTGAGTTTGAAGGTGGGGCTTGCTTGGCAGATGATATGGGGCTTGGAAAAACTATTCAAACATTGGCGGTGCTTTTACATCGTGCTTCAGAGGGACCTGCCTTGGTGGTTTGTCCTGTATCAGTTATAGGCAATTGGATAAGTGAAGCTCAGCGGTTTGCTCCTTCTCTTAATGTGAAGGTGTTAGGCAATTCAACCCGTGAACAAACCATCAATGAATTAAGCTCTGGTGATGTATTAGTTACCTCTTATGGTTTGTTACAATCAGAAGAAAAAATGTTTGCAGAGAAAGAATTTGCAACCATTGTGCTCGATGAGGCGCATATTATTAAAAATAATACCACCAAAACATCAAAAGCCATCATGCAATTACAAGGGAAGTTCCGTTTGGCACTAACGGGTACTCCCCTTCAAAACCATTTAGGTGAAATATGGAATTTGTTCAATTTTATCAACCCTGGGCTGTTAGGCAATCTAAATCATTTCACCGATACTTTTATTAAACCTGACAGTGATTATTCAAGAAAACTGTTGCGAAAACTGATTAAGCCCTTTATACTCCGACGCACAAAATCTGCTGTTCTTGATGAATTGCCTCCCAAAACAGAGATTGTGAAAAAAGTGCAACTTTCCGACACCGAGATGGCTTTTTATGAAGCTTTGCGTCGCCAAGCTTTGCTTAACCTTGAGTCGGGCGAGGGCAATCAAGGTACCAAACATTTACGTGCTTTGGCAGAAATCACTAAACTGAGACAAGCAAGTTGCAACCCTCTTTTGGTGGATGCCAATATTGATATAAAATCATCTAAGTTGGCTGTTTTTCTTGAAATAATTGATGAGTTGAAAGAGAATAAACATCGGGCTTTGGTTTTTAGTCAGTTTGTTAAACATCTTGACATTGTACGTAAAGCATTGGACGAAAAAAAGATACATTACCAATACTTAGATGGTTCTTCCACGTTACCCGAGCGTGTACGCAGTGTCGAGAAGTTTCAAAAGGGTGAAGGTGATCTGTTTCTTATTAGCTTGAAAGCTGGTGGATTGGGACTTAATTTGACGGCTGCCGATTTTGTAATCCATCTCGATCCATGGTGGAATCCAGCTGTTGAAGATCAAGCCTCCGACAGAGCACATCGCATTGGTCAAAAGCGTCCTGTGACCATTTACCGACTTGTTGCAGAAAACACCATCGAAGAAAAAATTATCCAACTGCACAATACCAAACGCAACTTAGCAGAATCGCTACTCGAAGGTAGTGACCAATCGGCCAAGATGTCGCTCAATGAACTTGTTGATTTGATAAAAGAAAATGGGTAAGGGGTTGATTTGAAAAACAACTCTTATAATGGGAATTAAAAAACCTTTTCACTAAATCATTAGAGAAAAGGTTTTTTGGTGTGCTTAGCATTATACTTAGATTGGTGGTGAAAGTCTACAATGGGAGCATGTAATCGCCAACCCTTAGCCAAAGACAAGGGTGTTTATTATTGAGGTGGAATTTGAAAAAAATCTTAGTCAAAAATTATCCTCTTAGTCTTTATGGCACAAACCAGTTATGCAATCTGTTTTGTGTTCTTTAAAAAAAATGTGGAGAAATACTCTCCTGTCACATTTAAAGTGGATGTTTCTTTTTGCTTCCATCGTTTATCTTCCATTTGGTCAATCAGAGTTTCTGCACATCGATTATTTAACTATTCCATTTTATGTTTACAGAGACATGGCATTTGTAGTATTGGGAAGCACTTTTTTCACCTATCTGATGGTGCCGATAGGAAAGAAAAACTTACGAGATACTGTCGCCAGCATGTACAACAATGTTCAACCCATCGTTGCCACCATTGCGGTAACAATTATGGGGTTTGATACTTTTGGCGCATTAAAGTGAATAGCTATTGCATTGTTTTTTATGGGTGTTTTTATTGTTAACAGGAGTAAGGCTAAAGGTTTGTATGAAAATTAAGATGAAGTCGATACGAATCTTACAATGTACTATCATATAGAGCAACGATAGAACAATTTTGTTTTCTTCAATTTAAGCATTGATATACGAGAAAATATGTAAAAAAAGGTGTTTTGATAAGACGCTGAACATTGCTCATTGAAAAACATGTTTATCAATTTTTTATAAGACTACATTAAATTTGTCATGAACCTAAGAAATTCCATCAAAGAAAGTATTTGTTTGGGAAACTTTTTGTAATTTCATTCTTTAGTAAATTTCAATTTGTTTTTTTGAAAAAATACAAATCTCTTATTTAAAAACATACAATTATGAAAACGAAAATTACTCTCTTAATCACGCTATTATCACTAACGTTTTCGCTATCATCACAACAGATAACGATCCCAATTCTAACTCAGAATACAGCATTAGTTTTACAAACTGACAATAATAAACGACTCAAAATTATTTACACGGGTAAATCTTTGAAAAAGGACCAAGAGTATGCAGAAACTGGTAAAATGTTTAAGTTGCTGTCGCAAGGAGCCGCATCAAACAACAATGCATTTGCTGTTGCAGGGATAGACAACAATTTCACGGAACCTGCAATCGCTGTTGTACACGAAGATGGGAACAATTCATTGGATTTGCTTTATGATAGTCATAAAGTTTCAGAAACATCAGATGGTGCAACCCTTACGACTATTACATTAAAAGATCCAGTTTATCCATTTTTTGTTGATTTATTCTACAAAACATGGAATAAGGAAGATGTAATAGAACAATGGACAACCATCAGGCACAATGAGAAAGGGGATGTGACTTTAAATAAATATGCATCAGCGAACCTTTATCTTTTTAATAAAAATTATTACCTAACAAGTTATAATGGTGCTTGGGCAAAAGAGATGCAACCCGAAGTGACCAACTTGCGTCAAGGAATGCATACTATTGAGAGCAGACTTGGAACAAGAGAAAACCTACATACCTCTCCCAACTTTATGTTATCAATGGACGGTCAAGCCACAGAAAACACAGGCACTGTGTTGATGGGACAAATTGCGTGGAATGGAAACTTCTCTCTTCAGTTCGAAACGGACGTTCTTAAAAACATGCACATTGTTGCAGGTATTAATCCTTACCAGTCTGCTTATCAACTTAAGCCAAACATGCCTTTTGAAACACCTCGTTTTATTTATACAATTTCATTTGAGGGTAGGGGTAAGGGTAGCAGGAATTTGCAAAAATGGCTTCGCAATCACACTTTGCTTGATGGGCAAGGTGAGCGTCTAACATTACTCAATAACTGGGAAGCCACTCAATTTGATTTTGATCAAGAAGAATTAGTGAGTTTGTTTTCTGGAGCTAAAGATCTTGGAGTTAATTTGTTTCTTCTTGACGATGGTTGGTTTGCCAATAAATATCCTCGTAATAATGACAGAGCTGGTTTAGGAGATTGGGAAGTAAATAAAAGCAAGCTTCCTGACGGGATTCCTTATTTAGTGCATGAAGCTGAAAAGGAAGGTGTTAAATTTGGGATATGGATTGAACCCGAAATGGTTAATCCAAAGAGTGAGCTTTATGAAAATAATCCTGATTGGGTATTACGTCAAGAAAATCGTCCTGAGATTTATTTTAGGAGTCAATTAGTGCTAGACTTAACCAACCCCGAAGTGCAAGACTTTGTTTATAATATAGTTGACGATATGTTTACAGTAAATCCTACGCTTGCATTTATAAAATGGGATTGTAATGCACCCATTTTTAACGGGCATTCAAAATACTTGGAACGTAATAATATCTCACAATCACATCTATATGTAGAATATGTAAGAGGTCTTGAGAACGTATTGAAAAGAATAAGAGAAAAATACCCTACTGTGCCGATGATGCTTTGTTCAGGAGGCGGAGGACGATCTGATTACGATTTATTGAAGTATTTTACTGAATTCTGGCTAAGTGATAATACCGATCCGCTGGAACGCGTGTTTATGCAGTGGAACTATTCGTATTATTATCCTGCAATTTCGATGTGCAACCATGTAACCAACTGGAGCGATAAACCATTGAAGTATCGGATTGATGTGGCTTCAATGGGTAAATTAGGGTTTGATATACGAGTTGATAAACTCAGCGATAAGGATATGAAATTCACTCAACAAACTATTCGAAATTATGATGAATTTAAGGACGTGATATGGCATGGTGACATGTATCGCTTAGCAAGCCCTTACGAAAATGATCTTGCTTCGATAATGTATTTAAGCGACGATAAAACCGAAGGTGTGATGTTTAATTATCTCACCAATTGGAGATTTTTAGCTGAACCTTCTCTTTCACCGATTAAATTGCAGGGATTAAATAAAGACAAAACTTATCGATTAACAGAAATCAACTTGTATGATGATTCACAAACGCCAATTGATAAGGAACAGATTTATTCAGGAGAATTTCTAATGAATGTGGGTTTTAATCCAGTGGTTAATAGTCGCCGAAGCAGTGTGGTATTAAAAATTGATGCAATTTAATCGAATTATTTGTAAAGACGTCTAGATATAACGATTTAATAGAGAATACTATTAGCTAAGTTGCTTAACTCAAGCTCTGGTTGGCAGGGTAAACACATTTATTATAGAGAAAGATATACTACGGATAAATCAAATTTTGAAGTAAAGAAAGTGAAGGGTGCTTTTCTGAAGAAACCCACACAAAAGGATTTGTTCAGGAGCGATGTATCTTCTGCGCCAACGTAGTGTAATAAATGCTCCTAATGAAGCCTTGCACTACATTTTCCACCAAAAATTATAAATTCCACAAATGAAAATAGCAAACTCATAAAAAGATTGCTGTTGCAAGTTGCAAGAGTCGATTTTATTGTCCACTATAAAAAACTGGAGTGAGAAATGTTGATTTTTGTATCCTACAAAGATTATGGTGCATTTATCGCTTGAAATTTGCATTCACTGTAAGAAAATGTCGTATCAAGAGCTTTTTCTGGTAGATTTTATAGAGAAAATGCTGTAAAAGAGGCAAAAACCATTTCTTCCGTCGAAGATTGGACGAACAAGAGATGAAAACGCAATCTTCCAGAGAAGAAATGTTTAGAAAAGCATAAATGCGCTTTTGTTTCAGGTAAATTGAATTTTAAAGAGATAAATGAAGGAGAAATTCGAGTAAATGTGATTTTCCTCTCTTATTTGTTAAATTTTTCACACAAGATTTTGAATTCAACTCGCTGTTGAGAGAAAAACCATCAAAGATTTGAAATTCGGCTGTTGTTCGTCAGAAAAAACTCGGCAGATTCGATTTTCAACACCTTTTCGTCAAATCTTCGGTCGAAGATTCAAGTTTCAACTGTTGACAATGAAATCTTCCATTGAAGAAATGTTTAGAAAAGATTCAAGCATTTCGAAGTTTGCAAAAAACGGGTTTTCTTTGAGTAAGGAGGTTTAATAAAAAAACATTCTTAGCAATTGGGCGTTTGTAAAGTAGTCTCTAATTACATTTGCATAGTACTTATCAAAATAGTTCTTTATGGGCATTGAAGTTATTGCATGCAAATATCCAAACATTTATAAAAAATACATTATATTTGCAATAGAGGTATTTAAATGAATCCTTGAAGTAATCATTTAAAATTAACAAACATGTCGAATAAGTCCAATATTTCGAGAAGGAATTTTATAAAAAGTTCAGTAGGAGTAACTGCAGTTTCCATGATGTCTGGATTATTTCCATTCACAGCATCTGCTATAAATGATAGACAATCTGAAAGTTTGTCTTATTCGTCGGACGAAAAGAAATATGTGCTTTCGGGATTTGCAGAAATCGACATTACTCCCGATATAGGTATGGAAGAACCAGGCGGGTATGGTAAACGCTTTCATAAAACATTGCATGATCCATGTAAAGCAAGAGCGGTTGTTTTTGACGATGGCATAAAAAGTGTTGCCATGGTTGGTATTGATGCTCTGCTTATACCAAGGCATTTAGTCTTATCAGCAAGGAGGAAAATTGAACAAAAATGTAAGATTAATGGCGATGCTATATTAATTGCTGCATCTCATTCACACTCTTCTGGACCCACCGGAATGATTCAACCTGGAGAATATGACCATGCGAATGAATTGGTTAAAACCCTGGCTTATGAAAAATCTTCGTGTGCCGATCCAAAGTACCTTGAAACAGTAGAAAATGCAATAGTTGATGCTGTATTTCAAGCTTATAATTCACGAGGAGAATCATTGATGGGTGTAGGCAAAGGGATAGAAGATAAAGTAGCTTTCAACCGAAGATTCAGAATGAAAGATGGAACATCGATAACACATCCAGGTCAGGGTAACCCTGATATTATTGAACCTGCAGGACCAGTTGATCCAGAAGTTGGCGTTATTGGTGTATGGGATAAAAACGGCAAATGCACAGGTTGTATTGTCAATTATGCCTGCCATGCAACAACCAATCCTGGAGGAATATCTGCTAATTGGATATTTTATATGGAACAAACCATTCGTGGCGCAATGGGGCCCGATTGTATTGTCATTTTTGTTCCTGGTGCAAATGGAGACATTACACAAGTAAATAATATTAGTCCTTATAAATCGCCAGTGGGAGAAGATTGGACAAGGTTTGTTGGCGCTCAGGTTGGTGCAGAAGCAGTAAAGGTTCTTTTAAATATGCCGCGGGGAGCAATGATACCAATAGATTCCAAAATAAAGATATTAGAATTAGACCGACGTGCTCCATCCCCGTCAAGAGTGAAAAAATGTTATGACATGGTGAAAAAAACCCCTGCAGAAGTTGGCCCTGTAGAATGGATTTTCGCTAAAGAAATTGTTTTATTGGATGCTAAATTGAAAAAAGAACCGAAAGAGGAAGTTGAAGTCCAGTCAATACAAATAGGACCAGCGGTTTTTATTACTAATCCAGCTGAGTTTTTTTGTCAATTAGGCCTTAATATTAAAAAGAAAAGCCCATTTAAATACACGTTCCCTGTTGAACTGGCAAACGGATGTGTTGGATATGTACCGACTGTTGAAGCATTTGGAAAAGGTGGCGGTGGTTATGAAACCAGACTTACCTCGTATAGCAACTTGGAGATACAAGCGGGTAATAAAATTGTTGATGCGGGTGTAGGATTGTCACACAGTATGACTCCAGGGATCGAGCCTGAGTTTTTAAAAGCTCCTGCTTATTCTGGACAACCATGGTCATACGGAAATGTAAAACCAGAATTGAAATAGAAGATACATGTTTAAATATAAAATTATGAAAGAAAATAAACGTTTAAAATTATCCAGCATTCTAACTGGAATTGTCAGTCTGCTCTTTTTTACGATTAATATTCAATCAATCAACGCGAATAACAATTCTTTTAATACAACTACCGAAGAAGGCAAAGTGTTTAAAGCAGGTGCTTCTACAAGTAATATTACACCCTCTCTTGGAGGTGGTATTATTGGAGAATGGGGTACTCCCGAAGCAACTCATGTACACGATGAATTACATGCTCGATGTCTTGTATTAGACGATGGTTCTACAAAGTTGGTTTTTATTGTTGCCGATCTTTTGGGAATAAAAGAGAATGTTACAAATGAAGCCAAACGCATTATTGAGGAAGAAACTGGTATCCCAGCTTCCAATGTTATAATTTCGGCAATACATACTCACTCTGCAACAAGTGCAATGGGAGTTGGTGAAATGCGCAGACAGTGGAAAGCTGACTCATTTGATGAATATCAGAATTTTATTATAAGACGATTTGCCGATGCAGTCAGAATTGCAGTTAACAATCTTGAACCTGCCCGTATAGGATGGGGCGTTGGTAAAGTTCCCGAGCATGTTTTTGTTCGTCGTTGGAAATTGAAGGAACCGGTAATCAATCCTTTTGGTGAGTACGACAAAGTAATGATGAACCCTGGTGTTTCAAATACTAATAAGACAGAACAATCAAGTGAAGCAGATCCTGATGTTACATTTATATCAGTACAATCCACAGAAGGTAGACCCATAGCTTTATATGCAAATTATGGATTGCATTATGTGGGGGGTACACCTACAGGTCATATTTCTGCAGATTACTTTGCAATATTTGCAGATCGTATTCAGGAATTGTTAGATGCAGACAGGCAGTATCCTCCATTTGTAGGAGCAATGTCTAATGGAACTTCGGGAAATGTGAATAATGTTGACTTTGGACGCACTGGTCCTGCTATACCAAGAAAATCCTATGAAAAAATGAAAATAGTAGCTGAAGATGTCGCCCGCGAAGTATTCAGGGCACACAATAAAATAGAGTTTCATGATTGGGTGCCTTTGTCAGCAAGGAGTGAAGAGCTTACTCTTACTATGCGTAAGCCTACCAAAGAGATGATTAAGCGTGCAGAAAAGATATTAAATCAACCCGAGTCAGTTAAACCTTTGCATATTCGCGAAAAAACATATGCTGAAAGAATTTTGAATAACTTTAATGATGTCCCTGATAAGATTAATGTTATTCTGCAAACATTCCGAATTGGTGACTTGGGAGTAGCGACATCACCTTTTGAAACATTTACGGATACAGGATTTGATATAAAAGCAAAAAGCCCTTTTACTACAACATTTGTAATTGAGCTTGCCAATGGTTACTTAGGATATCTGCCAACACCTGAAGAACATGAACTTGGTGGATATGAGACTTGGCTGGGAACAAGTAGGGTTGAAAAGGAAGCATCTGATAAAGTTGTTGAAGTTTGGTTAAGGCAGTTTGAAAGTATGAAATAATAAAACTATTAAGATGCCAAAAACATATTAATTATTAAAGGAACGTTGTGTTCGAAAGAGCACAACGTTTTTTGTATTATAAAGATAGTCAAATGCTGTAACTTGTTTTTTATTAAGTGATATATTGAGAGTTTTGAAATTGATTGTTTATCATATAAGCTTTTAAATAAAGCTTCAATAAACTTTTACTAACGCAATTTCTGATTCATCACTTCTACTTTATTTAAAAAGCGTTGTTTTTCTGAATTACTAAGAAAAGATGATTCGAATGAATTTTTAGCTAAAGTAAGAATGTCATCTTTTGTGAGATTCAACGCATTTGCCACCTCCAAATAGTTCTGATTAACATATCCTCCAAAATAGGACGGGTCATCGGAGTTAATTGATACCATCAGATTTTTGTTCAACATCTTTTTCAAAGGATGATCCTTTAAGTCGGATACAACTTTCAATTTCAAATTTGACAATGGGTACACTGTGAGTGGTATTTGTCTTTTTGCTAATTCTTCCACCAACTTTTTATCGTCTATCGAACGCACACCATGGTCTACCCTCATGACATTGAGTAACTCAATAGCCTCCCACACATATGATGCGGGACCTTCTTCTCCAGCATGTGCTACTGTTAAGAATCCTTCTTTTTGTGCACGTTTGAATACGTTTACGAATTTATTGGGAGGATTACCTAATTCTGATGAATCAAGACCTACTGCAATTATCTTATCTTTATGATTTAAAGCAAAATCTAATGTTTCCATCGCTGATTTTTCATCTAAGTGACGCAAGAAACACATTATAAGCTGAGAGCTTATATCCATTTGTTTTTTGCCATCTTCAAGTGCACGAGTAATCCCATTTACAACAGCTTCAAACTTAACACCTCGTGAAGTATGGGTTTGTGGATCAAAAAAAATCTCAGTGTGTAACACATTATCTTCGTGGGCTTTTTTCAAATAAGCCATCGTTAGATCATAGAAATTTTTTTCTGTAAGAAGTACATCAGCACCAGCATAATAAAGATCCAGGAATTCTTGCAAATTATTGAAGTTGTAAGCCGATTGTAGTTCCTCAATGCTTCTATATTTTATTTTAACGCCATTCTTCTTTGCCATTTCAAACATTAACTCCGGTTCAAGCGATCCTTCAATGTGAAGATGTAACTCAGCTTTGGGAATGAGGCGTATATATTGCGTTAAATTTTCTGTCATAACTAAGTTGTTAGGTGTTTTTTGTTAATAACTAACGGTATGAATTGTAATATTAACAAAAAGGGTTATATTTTGTTCTTACATATAAATGATTGTCATGTTTCTCCCCCTTTGTTTGCTGCAAAAAGTAAAAAACTAGATCTCATACACCGTCACTTGCGTCAGTTAAGCTTGCTTTGGCATGTGTTTAGGAATAATTGTTTTTTTTGCAAAATATAAAATGATGAAATATACTTAAAAGCATATCAGAAGATATGTTTTAATCAAGTGAAAATATTTTTTAGGCGGCGGTTTGGACGATTAACTGTTGAAAATTGAATCCGTCAACTAAAAAATATTTTGATAAACTTTAGTGTTGCGAAAATTTATGAAAACAAAGCTGACTTAATAATATTTCATATTTACAGACATAAAACTTATAAACATTATATTTATTGTAAAAATGTAATAACTTTACAGCATGACAGAAACAGATTTCATTCGTTTAAATAAATATATAAGCGAGAGCGGTATATGCTCTCGTAGAGAGGCTGATGCTTTTATAGAATCAAAAAATGTATTGGTGAATGGTAAGGTTGCAGAGTTGGGGCAACGTGTTGGCCCAATGGATGTTGTTAAAGTTAATGGCATTGTGGTTGAACCTCGTGCAAAGGAAGATGAAATATACATTCTTTTCAATAAACCTGTGGGAATAACTAGCACAACGGATCCTGCAGACAAGGATAACATAATTAAATATATTAAATATGGCGAGCGCATCTTTCCTGTTGGTAGACTTGACAAAGACTCGCAAGGCTTAATTATCCTTACAAGTAATGGTGATATTGTGAATAAAATTCTTCGTGCAGGTAATCAGCATGAAAAGGAATATGTTGTAACAGTGGATAAACCCATTACAGAACATTTTATTCAATCGATGAGTTCGGGTGTCCCTATTTTGGGTGTGAATACTAGAAAGTGTAAAATACATGCCGAGTCAAAGTTTGTTTTTAGAATTACCTTAACTCAAGGAATGAACAGACAGATTAGGAGAATGTGTGAGTATTTTGGCTATGATGTGTTAAAGTTGGAGCGCGTTCGCATTATGAACTTGAATGTGAAAGGTATTCCTTTGGGAGATTATAGAGAGATGAGACCTCAAGAACTTGCTGAACTCCAAGAAATGATTAAAGATTCTGAGGCGACTATTGACCCTCATAAAATGACAAAGATTCCAGAACTCAGAGAAGCTGAGAAGTCAATGCATATTGCAAGAAGTTTGCAAGGTAGAACAGCACCCTCAGATACACCAATTAAGAGTGAAAGACACAAGAAAGTTTCACCAAGAGCCAACCCAAAGAGCGCAGAAAATAGAAAGTCTGCTAATAAAAGAGGAGAGCTTAAAGGAAGAAGATCAGGAAGTAGCCGTCCTGGAGGTAAGACTGTTGGAAGATCTGGTGCATCCAATAAAGGAAGAAAAGGTGGGCGGAGAAAATAAAACTGTCACCTTAAAACCTCCATTTTAAAATCAGGAAACGGCTTTACTCACTAACTGTATTATCTCCATTCCTCTAAGAATAGCTTTTTCGTTCATGGGCAATAGTTTATGATGACGTTCGGGTAATGATTTCTTCAGCCCTTTAATCACATTTTCTAATCGTACCATTGGCGAAACTTTTAATAATCCACCCATAACAATCATATTGAAAACTTTGGTGTTATCCATTTTCATAGATTCTTCCATTGCCTCTATTTTGTATACATTTATATCCTTGCGTGTAGGGGGAATTTGAATGCCATAGGTATCATAAATCAGACTTCCGCCTGGCTTTACCATTTTTTCAAACTTCTCTAACGAAGGTTTATTCAGTATTATGGCAACATCGTAACTGTTGAGGACAGGTGAACTAATGCGTTCATCACTTAAAATTACAGTTACATTGGCGGTGCCTCCTCTTTGTTCAGGTCCATAAGCGGGAAACCATGAAAC
>JAQVZQ010000162.1 GCA_028708095.1 Dysgonamonadaceae bacterium | reverse complement strand
GCCAGGCGTCAAAATGTTTTACATAACGCTCGCCTCCATGCTTTTTACTGATGCGACGCACATCTGTTTGGTCTATGAAAGATAATAATTGCCCTAGTAGCGGCTGTCCGATAAAATGTGTACTTTTTTTACTTTCTGATTATTCGCATCAAAAAAACTTTTAGCGGACACTAATATATTTAAATATGCGTAGAATAAAACTTTCAGCATCATTCGTGGATGATAGCTGCTATTGCCACCACCTTTATAACCGAAATCAATATCTGTTAAATCTAACTCATCAACAATGCGATTTACTAATCGAACGGCACTGTCTTCAGGTATTTTGCTATCGATACTCATTGGGAACAAAACACCTTGACCTTGACTGTATTCTTTGAAGCTTACTTTTGCCATAACAAACTGTTCTATAATAGCTTAAAGATAATAAATAGTGTCTAAATAAACAACAAAAAAGACGTGAAAATATGATGTTTTAAAACATAAAAAAGGGTGACCAAAACTTATTGGACACCCTCTTTTTAATATTTACTCTAAAATCTTTTCTTTTTAATACGTGCTTTTTTACCACGAAGTTTACGAAGATAAAAAAGTTTGCTTCTGCGTACTTTACCTTCACTATTAACTGTAACACTTTCAATAAAAGGGGAGTTAAGCGGAAAAATTCTTTCCACTCCAATATTATCAGACATTTTACGTACTATAAAACGTTTGTTCTTTCCATCTCCCGATATTCTTAAAACATCACCTCTAAATAGCTGAATACGTTCTTTAGTGCCTTCCACAATTCGGTATGCAACAGTTATAGTGTCACCACTTTTAAATTTAGGTAATTCTTTCTTTGATTCTTCAAATGATTCCTCTGCAATTTTCATTAAATCCATGACAGATAAGCTTTATGTTAATATTTAACTTTTTATATAACGCAATGTATCAGAGTATTTCTCGAAAGAGATTGCGCAAAGCGGATGCAAAGATAATTAAAATAATTTTATCTACAAACATGCTTCAGGTTATATTTACTTCAAGTTAAGTGTAATATAAAATCACATAACAAATAAGATGTACATGTTGTTTTTTTGAGTCAATCTTTTGTATCTTTGAACCTTAAATTAAAAACTCAATGAAAGCGTTTGAAAATTCGAGCACACAATCCAAAATAATATACTTATTCATATTTTGTTTAGCGGGTCTTTTTCTTGCTGGTACTATGGTGTCATTTATTAATAGTATATCGGATGGTCAACTTATGGATTCTGCATGGGGACTTCGAATCAGCTCGGCCATACAAATGATTTTGATGTTTTTTATGCCAGCTATTACTCTTATAATCTGGAATGATGATAATCTTCTTGATTTTTTAGGTGTAAATAATTTCAACACTCTCAATATTACCTTCTATTTGTCAATTATTGCATTCGTGATTCTGATCGTTTTGATGCCTTTTATATCATTACTAACTCAGCTAAATCAACTATTGATTTTACCCGATTGGTTAAGTGGATTAGAAAAATGGATGCAGGAATTAGAAACTTCCGCTCAAGAAACTACTAATTTGCTGTTATCGGGAGTTTCATTATTAGATTATTTAGGTAATATAATTTTCATAGGATTATTTGCTGCTATTGCTGAGGAGGTTTTTTTTAGAGGTGTATTGCAACAATTATTGGAAAAGCTTTTTAAAAACAAACATATAGGCGTGTGGATAACAGCATTTATATTTAGTCTGATGCACCTGCAATTTTATGGTTTTCTTCCTCGTTTAATATTAGGGGTTTTGTTAGGCTATTTATTCCTTTTGTCACACAACTTATGGATACCCATTATCATTCACTTTTTGAACAATGCATTAGTGGTTACATTAAATTTCTTCTTTCAAGATAACTCTATATATCAATCTTTAGAAAATCTAGAAATAACTCCAATTTTCATTGCTTCAGGACTATTAAGTTTAGTTTTAACGGTTTACTTACTTAAGATATATCAATCGAAAGTAACAGTAAATAAGCTTATTCAATAATCAGATGCTTCAATTATATATAATGTAAAATCAATATGTTACAAATAAACGACACCATCATATCTATGGATTTAATCGAAACACAATTTATATGCGATCTTAACAAATGTAAAGGACAATGTTGTGTAGATGGCGATTCGGGCGCTCCTTTAGAAAAAGATGAAAATGATAAGATCAATGAAATACTTCCAGTAATTTGGGATGAACTTTCACCAAAAGCACAAGCACTCATAAGTAAGCAAGGTATCTCGTATGAGGATTACGATGGTGAGTTAGTTACTTCAATTATAAATGGCAAAGAATGTGTTTTCACTTACTTTGATGAGCAGGGTGTGTGCAAATGTGTTATTGATAATGCATATCGCGAAGGTCGGATTTCTGTTCCAAAACCCATATCTTGTCATTTATACCCAATACGTCTTCAAAAATACCGTGAATTTACAGCTGTAAATTATCACAAATGGTCTGTATGTAATCCTGCTGTTAAACTTGGACAAAAAGAAGGAGTTGAGCTTTATAAGTTCCTTAAAGAACCATTAATTAGAAAATTCGGTGAGAAGTGGTATAAAGATGTGTACGAAGCAGCTAAACTGGTAGAGATAGAAAAGGAATAGATGTCTGTTTTAGCAAACAACCTCTGATTGTTCAACATTTTCTTAAGTTTAGTGTTTTAAGATTTGAATTTAAAACTATAAAACTTTTGTAATATGAAAATTAGAACTTTAGCTATTGTAGGCTGCGGAAAGTTAGCTGAAGTTGTGGTAGATGCGCTTATTAATGGTCTGCTACCGAGTTATCGTCTTATTGGCACCTTGTCTCGTACAATTGGCAAAGCTCAGTATCTTTCTGATAAAATAAATAAAGTTCAAATAGATTATCGTTGTAATGCTTTTGACTCTATAGAAGATCTATTGGCTTTAAAAGCCAATTATATTGTTGAAACTGCTACCCCTAAAGCATTTAAAGATTTTGCACTTCGTGCTTTAGAAAATGGTTCATCTGTTGTGCCATTATCCATTGGGGCTTTTTCCGATGAGAAATTTTATGCAGATGTGCAGAAAGCAGCTCTCAAAAATGATGTAAAAGTATTTATACCTTCAGGTTCGATAGGTGGGTTAGATGTGATGCGAACAGTTTCGCTGATGGGAGAAACTAAAGTGAAGTTTAGGACAGAAAAGGGGCCAAAGCCTTTACGACATGCCCAAGTTTATGATGAAACCTTAGAAATTCAAAAGCGAGAGGTTTTCAATGGCGATGCAAAAGAAGCTATTGCACTTTTCCCTACACAGGTAAACGTAGCAGTTGCAACTTCTTTGGCAACTCTGGGGCCAGAAAATATTGAGGTGTCAATTAATTCAACACCGAATTATGTGGGAGATAGACATGTCATTACAATAAAAAATAAGCAAGTAGATGCTAAACTTGATATCTATAGTGAAACATCTGATATTGCAGGTTGGAGTGTTGTTAACACGTTACGTAATATTGCTTCACCCATTGTGTTCTGAAAGATTTTGAATCACTTTTTCGCTCAGTCTGTCAAAAGCTTGTCTTGTCCTTCCTGCAGAAATACTCATACATCTTACACTTGAGTGATCCAGTAAACTCTTATTGCCCAATGCTTCTAGTGAATCACAGAAGCAAAGATTGCTGTCGTTACTTAACCACTTTTCAAAAGGGTGCATCTCCCAAGCGGGAGATAATCCCACGTTAAATATAATTTTGTGATTGCCTAAATGATCAAACTCTTTTTGATGTAGGAGCACAGTGTTTTTATTTAAACAACAAATCACTATTTCACTTTGCTCCAATAATTTAAGTAATGGTAGAAACTGATAGCCTTTTTTAGTTGCAGCTTCTTTTTCACTACGTGAAAAGTAA
The DNA here is from genome assembly GCA_028708095.1 of Dysgonamonadaceae bacterium. Classification (GTDB taxonomy): domain Bacteria; phylum Bacteroidota; class Bacteroidia; order Bacteroidales; family Dysgonomonadaceae; genus UBA2632. Next base: position 4,285 of record JAQVZQ010000162.1, on the reverse strand, counting down.
TTGATGTTAGCCCCAAAAAAAGACAAAGCGTCCGCAATCATGCCACCCAAGGGGCCTAAACCGACTATTCCACAATTTAATCCAGTTATTTCCTCAGGAATTTTATTCCAAGGTTTAACTTGAGTTCCATCGGGATTTGTACCAAATCCATGTAAACATCTAACCAATTCACTTATAACGTATTCAACTACTCCCTCGTCACCGTAATCTCTAACTCCTGTAACAACAATACCGGATTCATTTGCATAATTTATATCAACATTTGCACTCTCAGGTGAGTAAAGTGTACAACACATGCCTATATATTTTAGATTATTGCATTGCTGTAAAATATCTTTCGTTAAGGTGGTTGTGTAACTTAAGAGTACGGCGTCTGCATCACCAATTCTTTTACAAATATCTCCATCATTAGTTGGAATATCCTGATGTAAAACCACTTCTTCAGCAAAATGGTGAAGTCGTTTTTCGGCACTCGGAATCAGACTTACTGGTTCGATGGCTACTAATTTTTTAAACTTGTTTTTTGGTTTATGCATTTAAAAATGAATGTATAGTTTTAACATGTATATTATATTATAAGAATAACTTATTCGATTACTCCAAAAGTATAGCCTTGTTTTGTCAGCCATTCTATAGAGCGGGGCAGAGCATAACGTAACTTGTTCTCTGCTTTTAGAGAGTCATGGAATACAATAATGGATCCATCGCGTGTATATTTCTTCACATTGTTATACACTTGCGGTGGTGTCATCCGCTTACTATAGTCTCGTGTAACAACATCCCACATTATTGTTTTATATCCTAGCAGGTGAAGGTGGGTAAGTTGATACATAAACATGTGTCCATGCGGAGGTCGAAACAGGTTTGATTGAATATAATTGGTGCTTTGCTTTACATTGTTAACAAATTTATTTCCAAGAGTTTTCCATCCTTGCACGTGATTGTGAGTATGATTTCCCACCTTGTGACCTCTCCTTAAAATTTCGTTATAGTTGTCAGGGTATTTACGTACATTATCTCCAACACAAAAAAAGGTGGCTTTAATTTTATATTTGTCTAATACATCTAACACCCAAGGTGTTATTTCTGGAATTGGTCCATCATCAAAAGTGAGGTAAACCATTTTTTTATCTTTGAGAGGAATTCTCCAAATGCTTTTGGGGAAAAGCATTCTATATAATTTAGGTGGTTGTTCAATTATCATAATATAGAAAAAGAAGGATGTTTGTGAAAAAATTACGAACACCCTCCTTTATTTGAGTAGCTTTAATCTTGTTGAACGTTATTATAATGTTGCAGTAATTCGGGGCTATATTTTTGAATCAATTGGAGAGATTTTTGCATGTTTTGTTCTTCCATATTTTGCCTTAATGTATCATTTCCTGCATTGTAGTAGCCACGAATAGAACCATCAGTTATCTCTTTTAATACTGAATTTGCCATCGATCCCAATCCTTGAGAATAATAAAACTGAGAACGACTCAGTAGGTCGTCGACACTCTCTTCATACTTATCAAAATTATAATTTTGATAAAGCATGGTAAGACGCACCAATACACCTAAATTATAATTCAATATATCAGATGAATTGTTTGCCATTTGTCTTGGCGAAAGTCTGTCGTACCAATCAAGATTTTGATATATTCTATTTTCAATTTCTTGAATTATTGATTCTCCCTTTTCTTTATCACCCAATCTTAGATATGCTTCACCTAATGTTATAGATTCGGAACCAAAGGGAACACTTGCAGATGGAAGAACATTTAAGCATTTCTCCAAAGCAGCATGCGCTTTATCTACCTCTCCTTTTTTAATTAAAGAGTCAATTAATTGCGCGAATATATTGCGTAGTTGGCTGAACATACGTCTGTTGTTTTCATCCAAATAAACTTTTGGATTATCAAATCCACCCCATTTAAACTTATTCATAACATTATCATACATTACATCGATATTTATTCCTTCATTTAGAGGCTTGCCAGGTGTTACACGATAAGTTAAACCTTCTAATGAGAAATTTGGAGTCATGTTTAAATGGGTGTCATGTCCTACAGTAGTGGCATAATATAAAGGACGCTCCCAATTTTCTTTATTTATATTTGTGAGGAGCTCCAAAATCATTAATTCTTGTCGATAAAGTCCAGCCTTTCCTTCTAAATTAATTGTCATTCTACTTGTTGGCATTGCATTAATTGCTGGCCAATTAACTTTTGAGGAGTCTACATCAAGATACAAAATTTCTGATGGTATCACACCACTATCATCTACAAATGGATTTTTAGGTGGTTTAACACCATCGCGCAAGTTGTCCATTACTTTTGATAACGGCATTTCATCATTAAAAGCTCCTACATCAAAATAAGAAGCATATTGAAATGGCGGAATATTATTTCTTTGCAAAGTTGCTTCAATTTGTTGACGTGTGAAGAGATATGCATGAGTTCCTCTTTCACCAGCATATTGTGCGCGAGTCCATGATATGGGAAGTGGTTCTGAATCATACGCATGACGAACCATTTGGTCAACATACCAATCAGTTTGCAAATAACTTAAATTACAAACACGCACATCTGTACGATATCCTTCTACTTCTTGTGCATACCAAAGCGGGAAGGTATCATTATCTCCGTTACAGAATATTATACCGTTAGGAGCTACACTTGAGAGATAATTCATGCCAATATCACGCGCTGAGTATCTTTTGGATCTGTCGTGATCGTCCCAGTTCTGTCCTGCCATTTGAATTGGTATTAAAATGCCAACTAAAGTTGCAAAGCTTGCTGCTAATGGTGTATTGTTTATATATTTTCCAAGAAATTGTCCAATTCCAGCAACCCCTAAACCTATCCATATAGTAAATGCATAGAACGAACCTGCAAAAGCATAATCTCTTTCGCGGGGCTCAAAAGGAGTTTGATTGAGATAAATTACTATGGCTATTCCTGTCATGAAAAACAGCATGAAAACCACTAAGAAACTTTGGAGTCCTTTTTCTTTTAGTCTCAATTGATAAATAATTCCTATGATGCCTAATATAAGGGGTAGCATAAAATACACATTTCTGGCTTTATTGTCAGCTACATCAGGCGCAATATTTTTTTGTGGACCTAATCCTAATACGTATTCATCAATAAATGAAATTCCAGTTATCCAATTTCCATGAGTGATACCACCATCTCCTTGAATATCATTTTGTCTACCAGAGAAATTCCACATAAAATATCGCCAATACATATAGTTTAATTGATACGAAAAGAAAAACCTTATGTTATCTATCATTGAGGGGGTTTGCTTTTCATTTTTTACTCCTCCCCACATTTTATATCCTAATATATGATTACTGAAGCTTGGGTTCCCCTTATATGAGTGCATTCGGGGAAAAAGCATTGAGTTGCTAAATTTATACTGTGTTACAGTTGTAGCTACATATTTATCTTTTTCATCAGGCGATGTTTTTATAACCTTTTCGTATCGTTTTTTTTCTGATGCTGGTTCAACAGAACCATCTGCTTTACGTTGAACATCAGATGCAAATGTACGACCATATATTAAGGGTCTGTCACCATATTGCTCCCTGTTCAGGTATCCTCCTAAGCTGAAAACATCTTCAGGTGAGTTTTGATCCATTGGTGGATTGGCAAGTGATCTAATGGGTATTAATGCAAATGAAGAATATCCTATTAGTATTACCAACAGGCATGTCATCGAAAGATTAATAAACTGAATACTAGTCTTCTTTGATTTAAAAATAAAGAAGAGTGTGACACCAATAAGTAGCAGCCAAAACCAGATGCTATCTCCTATAAATAGCACTCCAGATAACATTAGGCCCAATAAAAAAGTGAGTCTAATTCGTAACAGGTTAGGTTTATTTGACATTGTTTCAAATATACTCCAGATTATAACCCCTATTAATGCTATTATATAAAAAAATAGGCCTGAATTGTAAGACATTTCTAACGTATTTACTGCCAAAAGCTCAATCCATCCGCCTACCTTTGTAAATCCAGGAATGATGCCATACATTAATATGACTATTAGACTAAAAGAAAACAGAAGGGCAAAGGCGGTACCTTTCCAGTTTATTTTTTCGTTTTTCCTATAATAATATATTAAAACTATTGCTGGAATACAAAGTAGGTTTAATAAATGAACGCCGATAGATAATCCCATCATATATGCTATAAGTACAATCCACTTATCGGAATGAGGCTTGTGCGCATTGTCTTCCCATTTAAGAATAAGCCAGAAAACTAATGCAGTAAACATTGATGAAAAAGCATAC
>JAQVZQ010000161.1 GCA_028708095.1 Dysgonamonadaceae bacterium | reverse complement strand
TATATTTAGAATGACTTCATAACCCTATAATTGAAACGTTAGAAATAAATAATGTATAAATATAACCCTATAATTGAAACGTTAGAAATAAATAATGTTTAAATATAACCCTATAATTGAAACGTTATAAATAAATAATGTTTAAATATAACCCTATAATTGAAACGTTAGAAATAAATAATGCATAAATCTCACTAGCTTATGTCGAAAAATTTATAAAGTATGAAGGCGAACATGTTGATGGGGTTCTAATATATGTTCATCCCAATCCCTTGTAGTGTTGTGGCAGCTGTTAAATATTTCGTAGAAATTAGAGACTGATATATTGTAAAAGATAATTTTAAGAATATGAGTAGCAGGAGCTATACTTGTGTTAGAGTTCAATTATTGAAATAGTGATTGATTAGTTGAAACACTTATCAGGAAAGCATCAAATTTTGCAGTTTGATAACCCTTCTTTTTAGTTAATTGTTACCTAATATTCTACCAATAATATCTGAACTAAAGTATGACCAGGAAACAGGTTTATATCCAAATTTAGGTTATCAATTAAAATGTTGTTTTTATTTAATTCTATGAGTCGTCTTTCGTCACTAATTTATGTCGTTTGATTAGTTAAAGTGAATCGTGATTAAATAAATGATATCGCTATCTTTGTTTGCACTAAAAAGTGAATGGTGGGGTGCAATAATTACTTGAGGATTTTCTACCTGTAGATACTTTATATACTTTGTGCATATTGCTACGATTAGAGAGACAACATTAAGATAATAATAAAGGGATAGACTTTTATGTTTACAATTTAGCATAATATAAAAATTTTGAACCTATTGTTTTAAGTTTTCACTTCTAATCCAAGCCTTTTTTGATGCAAAACGGCAATTAAAAAAGTGAATAAACAGTTATTTTTTCACAAAGATAAATCAAAAGGTAGTCATTTTAATTATGCATTTATAAAAGTGATATTTTCACTATTAAACAGTGGTGATTTAAATGTCTCATTATATGTGCAACCATTTAACAAACTATTAAAATTATAAGATAAAAGTTTATGGAAAAAGAAATCAAAACAATAGAAAAAGAAACCTATACTTCACCAGATATTGAGGTTGTGGACATTGTAATAGAGCAGAACATACTGCAAAATGCAAGTGGAGAAAATGAAAATAATAATACGAATGATATGCCTTATGATGCATGGTAAGAAAGTATAAGTTTATATGCATTATTATACATGTATTTAATATTTAGCTATACAAGAAACATGAAAAAAAAATTATTATATATTACAATGATTGCTACTATCCTGCTATTCGGTGCATGTAGCAATGAAGAACTTTTGACTGAATCGACAGGACGTACAATATCACTTTCAGTCTCAATGACTGATGGTCAAAACAACACAAGGGTTGATCTCAATAATGATATAATTAATAGAACCGTAGAACTTAAATGGAAAGTAGATGACCCAATACAGTTAGTATTTGATCAAGAGGGAATAACTAAAACATCTGTCTTGGCTACAGTGAAAAGAATATCTGAAGGTGGGAAAACAGCTCATTTCAATATAGAAATACCTCCAAGTGTAGCAGAAGGAGGAAGATTTACACTTTACGGAGTTTACGGTGGTGGTGGAATAAATGTTGCAGGTGAAAATCCTCGAGCCATTTTGCCATCCATAACAGACTTGTCTGATGATGGTACGCTTAAAGAAATACAGGACAATAAACATTTAATGCTCTACTTTTCCAAGATAATGCAAGCTACTGATACGAAAGTTTTGGTTTCTTTTAAACATATTGGATCTCTTTTTACTATCAAAGTAAAGAATAATAAGACGACTGCCATTAATGTTTCACAAGCAGAACTCGGAGGTGTTTCAAGTAGTGGTGTGATTGGTGTTGCATCTGGGTTTTTTGATTTGAAAACTGGAGAATTCTCAAATACAGAGCTCCTTAATAAAATTTCATTTAAAGCTTCAGCAACTTCAATTCCAGCTGGTGGCATCATAGAGTTTTGGGCTTGGTATCCGCCTTCTGATAAAGAGTGGGGAGCCATTAGTCTGAAATTAGTTACAGGTGCCGATCCTAATAATTATATTAGAACCGTAATCACTAAGCAAGGAAAAGTAGCAGTAGCAGGCAAGACATACGTTTTTTATGGAGTTGTAGATAGCAACAACAACCTAGAGTTTACTGATGAATCGTTATTAAAATTACCTACGCTCAACACTACTATAATTACAAAAATTGACCAAACAACTGCGGTTTCAGGAGGCAATATCAGCGATGATGGTGGCGCACCAATAACAGCACGTGGTATTTGCTGGAGTAAAAGTGAACAGCCAACTATCAATAACAGCAAAACAATTGACGGCACAGGCAAAGGTGGTTTTATCAGTAATATTGGGGACTTAACACCAAATACAACTTACTATGTTCGAGCATATGCCACCAACAGTGTTGGAACAAGCTACGGTAATGCAGTTACTTTTAAAACACTTGATGTCGTAGCTGAGAATTATTTAAAGATTGGAGATAATAAATTTGATTTAGCTGCAGGTATATTGCGAAATTATGGAACGAATAGTGCATATAATTTTGGCTACAATAATGATATTTTACTATATTCGAAGGGACTAAAACTGGAGGTGAATGAGTTTGATATTTTTACATTTTCTGGTAAAGGTCATAGAATTATTATTGATATGTTTTCAACTAACGGGAATAGTTTAAATACAGGAGATTATGTTTATAGCTCTACTGTACCTCATCCAATCGGAACATTTCAGGATGGGTTCTATCTAATCAACTTTGATAATGAAACAAATGAAGCTGAAGATGATGGTACTATTGCAGAAGGTAAAGTTAGTGTTTCTAAAATTGGCAATGAATACACTATTACAATTGACTGTATAAATGAAGAAAACGAAAAGGTTACTGGATTTTATAAGGGAACACTACGCTATTTTGATCGTACTGACTAATGCAATATAATAAGAAAACATCTTTAATGGTTATTTTATAAGGCGATGAAAGTCTATAGCGATGTCAATATTTTAATTTGGGGAATGCAGGATTAATCACCCACACTCCCCAAGTTTTTATACAGTATTGCGTATATATACTGATTTTTTGATCCTCATGTTATGTGTTGAGTCTAAAATAAATGCAAAAAGAGTTTCTCGCAAAGACGCAAGGGCGCAAAGAAATTTCATTGGAATATGGTATTTTGCAATTCAGCATTGAAAGGGCTCCTTAATTCAGTTTATTAGCAACGATGTTTATAGTAGAAATATAGGACATAAGATACGACCATATCAATGGACATTTGATAATGATAATCATGATATAACATACATGTAATGATGTGATTTTATAAATGGAGTAAAACCTCTAAAAACAAAAACTCATTTTAAACGTTGTATTTCTGAGTATCCATTAATTTGACTAGTTTTGAGTTTGTTGCAATAATAGAATAGTGATAGTTTTAAGAAAGATGAAACGTGTTTTGACATCCATATTAGTTCTTTTTGTGCTAACGTTAAGTGTGCATCCTATACTTTCTTTGCATTTTTGTAAAGGTGAGTTGTATTCTTTTACGTTGAACACAAAAAATGAAACTAATGCATGTTGCAGTTCATCCTTCACAAACGAGAATAACAACTTTGATACTTTATCAATTAACTTAACAGAATCTTATGAGAGTTGCTGTTCATTTCAAAAAGTGGAAATTGTTACCGATAATTTCACGTTAGAACGCACCAATACAACGATTCAAGAACCATTTTCTTTTTCTTCTTTTCCCATGTCGGCTGTAGTAGATTATCTCATTAATTTATTCACACCCGATACTATAATTAAAAATAACAATCACATATCTCCCTCTGGGTGGTATTACACCACCCTTAAATTCCTTTCGTATATCTGCGTTTATCGACTTTAGTCCATTTTTTAAATCAACCGAGTTTTTTAAAACAAACTCTTATTTATATCGTTCTATTAATTAGTAATAGGGCTTTATAATATCTTCTTATACAACTTATTGTTGCCCTCTTTTACGATGGGAATAAGAATGAATTAAAATGTAAAAAATAAATCATCGATAAACAATTATTGAAATGTTAAATGGAATTATTAAGTATTTCCTCAACAACCAATTAGTAACCACTTTGCTTTTGGCACTTCTGATTGTCTGGGGTTTATCAACGGCTCCTTTCAATTGGAATGAGGGCATTTTACCTAGAAACCCCGTACCAGTGGACGCTATACCTGATATTGGAGAAAACCAGCAAATTGTCTTTACGGAGTGGATGGGGCGTTCGCCGCAGGACATTGAAGACCAGGTCTCTTATCCGCTCACCACCTACCTGTTAGGTATTCCAGGTGTGAAATCTGTTCGTAGTTCATCCATTTTTGGCTTTTCCAGCATATTCATCATTTTCGATGAGAATGTTGAGTTCTATTGGTCGCGGTCGCGCATATTGGAGAAGCTGAGTTCCTTGCCATCCAACTTATTGCCCGATGGGGTGCAGCCTTCGTTGGGTCCAGATGCTACTGCTTTGGGTCAGGTTTATTGGTACACCCTCGAAGGACGCGACAAAGAGGGGAATCCTACAGGAGGCTGGGATCTGCACGAAATTCGTACCGTACAAGATTTTTATGTAAAATATGGACTGAATGCTACAGAGGGTGTTTCGGAAGTAGCTTCCATTGGTGGATTTGTGCAAGAATACCAAATTGATGTAAATCCTGATGCCCTAAAAGCATACAGCATACCACTACATAAAGTGATGGAAGCAGTGCAAAAATCGAATAGAGATGTGGGTGCTAAAACCATTGAGATAAACCAAGCCGAATACCTTGTGCGTGGATTGGGATATGTGAAGAGTACCGAAGACATAGAAAAAGCTGTAGTGGCTGTTCAAGACAACGTGCCCATCCGTATTAAAGACATTGGTGTGGTATCGTTAGGTCCTGCTACTCGAAGGGGGGCTTTGGACAAAGATGGCGCTGAGGTAGTTGGTGGTGTGGTGGTGGCACGATTTGGTGCAAATCCATTGCAGGTTATCAACAATGTGAAAAGTAAAATTGATGAAATAGCTCCTGGGCTTCCGAAAAAGACGTTGGCAAACGGAGTTGAAAGTCAATTGACTATTGTTCCATTTTACGACCGTTCGGGTCTTATTTACGAAACACTTGGAACACTAGAAGAAGCCATATCGCTTCAGATTCTGATTGTTATTTTGGTTGTCATTGTCATGGTGTACAATCTAAGGGCATCTTTTCTGATTTCAAGTCTGTTGCCCATTGCCGTACTGATGGTTTTTATTGCTATGCGCTACTTTCATGTTGATGCCAATATTGTGGCTTTGTCGGGTATTGCCATTGCCATTGGTACGATGGTCGATTTGGGAGTTATCTTATCCGAAAATATTATAAAACATATCAATGAAGCTCCACCAAGGCAGAAACTCAAAATAACCATATATAATGGAGCTTCCGAAGTTAGTTCGGCAATCCTTACTGCAGTTTCAACTACTGTTGTTAGTTTCATTCCTGTGTTTACCATGCAGGCTGCCGAAGGCAAACTGTTCGGACCGTTGGCGTTTACCAAAACATTTGCGCTGATTGCTTCGCTTATCGTTTCGTTGTTAATTATGCCCACACTGGCTTATTGGTTTTTTGGGGTGAAAATTAAAAATGGAAAGATTAGGAAGTGGTTGAATATTGCTCTTATCCCAATTGGAATTGTGATTCTTATTGCGGGTCAAACTTGGGCTGGATTGATTCTGTTGGCGTTTGGTATTGTGGGTGTGGTGAAAGAGTTTGATGTAGTGCGTTTTGATATGGATAAGGAAGAGAAGGGCGAAAACTCTAAATCAACTTTACAACAACAAATGCAGTCATTCGCCCAGTGGGCGCTTGAGTATGCTGAGGTTATAATAGTAGTGATTGGTGTTGTGTGGTTGTTGGCTAAATATTGGCTCCCACTTGGTGCTGCAAAAAGCTTAACTACAAATGTGTTGTTTGTTGCGCTGCTTGTTATCATTGTTTTGGGTTTTTTCATCCTTCTCGAGTATTTCTATAAATCAATACTTCGTTGGAGCTTGAACCATAAAGTGACATTCCTTTTGATTCCAACATTCTTAATTCTTTTCGGAGTAACTACCTGGATGGGGTTTAGCAATATGTTTGGCTTTGTAGCTAAAGGATTCGACACGGTGGGAGTAAACATTCGTACCACTAAAGTATGGTCGGGGTTAACACATACTTTCCCCGCAATTGGTAAAGAATTTATGCCCTCGCTCAACGAAGGAAGTTTCCTGCTGATGCCTACCTCCATGCCTCACTCTGGATTCGAATACAACCGAAAGGTATTGGGGCAATTGGATATGTTGTTGACTAACATACCCGAAGTGGAACTAACAGTAGGGAAATTAGGAAGAGTAGAGTCGGCACTCGACCCAGCACCCATTTCTATGTACGAAAATGTGATTAACTATCACCCTGAATATATGCTCAATGAAAACGGGCATCGTATTAGATTCAAAGTAGATAGAGAAGATAGGTTTATATTAAATAGCGGAGATACGCTTACTAATGAAGAAGCCTTGCACAGTGGCATAACTTACAATGAGTTAATTCCAGATAGGAAGGGTAATTACTATCGTAATTGGAGACCAGAAATAAAATCGCCCAATGATATTTGGAATGAAATTGTGAGAGTAGCGAAGATACCTGGAGTAACCTCTGCGCCTAAATTGCAGCCGATTGAAACTCGCTTGGTGATGTTGCAAACCGGAATGCGTGCTCCAATGGGGATAAAGGTGTATGGTCCTGATTTAGCTACCATCGAAGAGTTTGGGATGCAGTTAGAAGGAGTTTTGAAAGAAGTTCCTTCTGTAAAAGCTGAGGCTGTATTTGCTGAGCGGATTGTAGGAAAACCCTATCTTCATTTGAATATCAACCGTGATGAAATTTCTCGTTATGGATTGAACATCGAAGATGTACAACAAACCATCGAAACAGCCATTGGAGGAATGGATATTACTTCTACTGTCGAAGGTAGGAAACGCTTTCCGGTGAGGGTGCGCTACCCGCGTGAACTTCGTGATAGTCCAGAGTCGTTGGGTAATATCTTAATTTCCACACCCACAGGAGCTCAAGTACCCATCTCTCAAATTGTCGATTTTGAATATGTAAGAGGACCTCAAGCTATCAAGAGTGAGGAGACTTTTTTGGTAGGGTACGTGTTGTTTGACAAACGCGATGGTTACTCTGAGGGGCTTGTAGTGGATGATGCACAGAGAGCAATACAAGCTCGCATCGATTCGGGTGATTTAAGTGTTCCAGCAGGAGTCAGCTATAAGTTTTCGGGTAGCTATGAGAATCAAATAAGAGCAGAGAAGCGTCTCTCTATTATTGTTCCGTTGGTTTTAGTTATTGTGTTTCTGATACTTTACTTCCAGTTTAAGTCAGTCACTACATCTCTTATGGTCTTTTCGGGTATTGCTATGGCATTTAGCGGTGGTTTTATGATGCTGTGGCTCTACGGACAAGGGTGGTTTGTAGATTTTTCCATCTTTGGCACCCACATGCGAGAGCTGTTTCAAATGGACACCATCAACCTGAGTGTGGCTGTTTGGGTAGGTTTTATTGCGCTCTTTGGTATTGCTACCGACGATGGAGTTTTAATGGCTACCTACCTCGATCAAAGTTTCGCACGAAATAAAACCGATAACCTACACGGAATAAGAAATGCTGTGGTGGAAGCAGGTTCCCGTAGAATTAAACCTGCAGTGATGACCTCTGCAACAACTATTATTGCACTATTGCCCATTCTTACTTCTACTGGACGAGGTGCAGATATTATGATTCCCATGGCAATACCAGCCTTTGGAGGAATGATTTTTGCGGCAATCACCTATTTTATTGTACCCGTGCTATACAGCATGCGTGAAGAACAAAAACTAAAAAAGAAACAATCATGAAGTATATACTAAATATCATACTCCTAATGATTTTAGGAGTCACAGCAGGACAGACTCAAACATTGGACGAATACTTTAAAACAGCAGCCGAAAACAATCCCGGCTTGCAATCGAAGTACAAGGAGTTTGAAGCGGCACTTCAGAAAATACCTCAGGTGAATTCATTGCCCGACCCAACATTCTCTTTTAGCTACAATATTCCTAAAATGATGT
>JAQVZQ010000160.1 GCA_028708095.1 Dysgonamonadaceae bacterium | reverse complement strand
GCCCTTTCTTCAATTTCAGTTAATCCTTTGGGTAGTTCCAATGAACCAGTGAAGCCAGAGCACGATCCAAAAGCCCTATATCCTATTGTTGTCAAGCTAGAAGGAAGCTCTAATCCTGTAAAACCACTACATTGATAAAACACTGTATTCTCAATAATAGAAACCCCTTCGGGTATCACAAGCGAACCTGTTAGACCTGTACATTTAACAAAAGCACCCTCTCCTATTTCTGTTAAGCTATTAGGAAGATACAACGAACCCGTCAAGCCACTACAATTATAAAAAGCCTGTCGTTCTATTATTTTCAACCCATTGGGCAGGTTCAATGTTTTTAAACCAGAATTATCTTCAAAAGCCATCTCTCCAACTATTCTTACACTCTCTGGAAATAACATTGTAGTTATACTCTTATTGTAAGCAAATGCCATAGTTGGTATTCTATCACCCTCACATTTCACATCTGTAAGGTCTAAGTATTCAAGGTTTGGAATTCTTGAACTTATCACTCCAAAGTCCGCCTTATTTATTTCTCCTTTTATAATCATAGAAGTAATGGTGTCTTTCTGTGTTTGGTTAAGCATCTCACCCAATGTTCCCATCTGTTTTACAAAATAGACTCCTTTTCCATACTGTTTTATAATAACTGTATCTTGCAAAGCTGTAGCCTTATCCTTTATAAACACCCTAGCAACACGTTCATCAGAACTTTCATTCTCTGAGATATTGAGCACCATTGTCTTTGTAGTCAAAGCCCTTGTTTCGGTATATGACACCCAACTTTGAGCTTCATGAACAATAATAACTTCAAAATCCACATTAGTTTGCAGCTCTACCTCCAGTGTTTGACTCTCACTTGATATATCGTGAGTTTTTTCAGAAAGTATGATGGCATTTTGTTGCGATTGGTAAACAGTGATAATGCTTTCCAAATCACCTCCTGTTTGCTTAATGGTTATAGTGCCTTCCCTATTATCATAAGAGGTGTTCTCAGCAATATCAAACTTGAGTATTGTTGAAGACAGGCCCCTTGTAGTAACATCGGTAATCCACTCATCAGATATCTCAACAGTAAACTCCACATTGGCTTTCACCTCCACCTCTATGGTAGTAGCATCATTGGTGAGTTTGTGAGTTTTATCATCATCAGAAACTAAAAGGCCCAAACTTTCACCTTGAGTAACAGTGATGGACTTTGACAAACCAGCTACACTAATAGTTACTGTACAGTCTCTATCATCGTAGGTGTCATTGGCAGCAACTGTAATAGTGATACTTTTTGCTGATGCAGCCCCACTCGTGGGCGATAGTGTACACCAAGATGCATCACTCTTAGCAGTCCAACTCTTGTTTGTTTCAAACGAGATAGACTTCACACCACCTTCATTTGTAAAATCTGTTTTTGTATCTTTTAGAGTGATTGCAGGGTCTTCCACTACAGGTATTGGGTCGTCGCTTTTGCTGCAAGAAAACATCAATAGAGTGATTGTCAGTAAGAATAAAATATATTTTTTCATTGTTTCAATGTTTTTATGAGTGTTATTATTTTCATTTACCATTTTGCAAACATGGTTAATAGCCGACTATAGTATGATTTTTCCATCCATTAGTAGATTTATAATTGCTAACTGCTTCATTAGGCACTTCTACAGTAGCTCCACTTGGAAGCATCTCTGGAAAGTATTGAATAGTGGAAGTATGTGGGAATCGGAATGCATCTACCTTGTTGCATCCTTCAAATGCTATATGATATATAGATCCCAATGTTATTGGAAAAACAATTTTGCCAGAAATATTGACACAGTTTGCAAACGCAGCACCTCGAATACCTGATAAACTATTCCCAAGTTTTAAGCTTGTAAAGCCAGAGCAATTCCTAAATGCACTTTCTTCAATATATGTTACCCCATCAGGAATAATTAATTCACCTGTGAAACCAGAGCAATCTGCAAATACAGAGCTTTTAATTGATAAAAGATTAGGCAAAATTAAATTGCCTGTAAAACCTGAACAACCATAAAATGCACCATCTATAATCTCTCTTACACTATTTGCAATAGTTAGACCACCTACAAATCCAGTGCAATACGCAAATGCCTCATCTCCAATGCTTATTATATTATTAGGAATAATTAAATCACCTATAAAACCAGAACAATTCTTAAATACACTTTCTTCAATAGTGGTTAGTTTATCAGGGATAGCTAAATTACCTGTAAACCCAGAACAACCACTAAATGCACCAATGCCAATACTTGTTACATTCTCTCCAAGTTTTAAGCTTGTAAACCCAGAACAATTTCTAAATGCAGCTTCTCCAATACTTATTACATTATCAGAAAAAATTAAATCACCTGTTAAATTAGAACAATCTCTAAATGCTCTTTTTCCAATTTCAGTTACTCCTGTAGGAAGAATTAAACTACCTGATAAGCCAGAACATCTATAAAATGCATAATCCCCTATCGTTATCAATCCATCAGGAAGAATAATAGTTGATATATTTTTATTTGCTTTTTCTTTATCATAATCACCAAAAGCACTCTCAGGTATACTATCATCCTCACACACCACATCTTTCAAATCTATGTATCGCAGATTGGGTATATGACTTTTCATCACATCAAAGTCTGCCTTGTTTATCTCACCCCTAACTATCATCGTGGTAATGGTGTCTTTTTGCGTCTGATTAAGCATTTCGCCCAAAGTGCCCATTGTCTCAACATAGTAAAACCAAGGGTCTTTACCTGTTTGGTTTATAGTAAGCGTTTCTTGTAAATTAGTTGCTCTATTTTTTATATAAACTTCTGTAGAGCGGTCTTCCCAACTTTCATTCTCAGCAATGTTCAGCATTACTGTTTTTGTAGACATTGCCCTTGTTTCAGTGTGTTGCACCCAACTTTGTGCTTTGGTAGCAATAACCACTTCAATCTCCACATTAGTTTGTAGCTCTACTTCCAATGCTTGCTCCTCACTTGACAAGTCATGTATCTTTTCAGAAATTAACACTGCATTCTGTTGAGATTGCGTTACCGCAATAGTCTTACTCAAACCACCAACTGTAATAGTTAAATTGCAACTCCTATCATCGTAAGTTTCATTGGCAACAACAGTTACAGTAATGCTTTTTGTAGATGCACCACCACTTGTGGGCGTTAGTGTACACCAAGATGCATCACTCTTAGCAGTCCAACTCTTGTTTGTTTCAAACGAGATAGACTTCACACCACCTTCATTTGTGAAGTCAGTTTTGTATCATTTAGAGTGATTGCAGGGTCTTCAACAATAGGTATTGGGTCGTCGCTTTTGCTGCAAGAGATCATTACAATACAGAGTGGTAATATAAATAATAGATGTTTTTTCATAGCTTTTATGTATTACAAGTCCCCTTTTTTCTTAACTGATCTATATAACGCACTTAATATCTAAAATTACTTTTTTTTAATGGCACATAACTCCCAAATCGTAAATACTTTCTCTCAAATCGTAAAAAAAGCTACTTGCAAATCAAGAAAAACTCTTATCTTTACAAAACAATAAATATTTTGCTGATATGACATACTCCCTTTTCACAGTGATGCCGGCATTTATTATTCTGTTCTGGTTAATTCTCTTTTCTCTTGATAAGAAAAAAAACAGGGCAAAACGATTTTTTATTTTTTTCTTAACTGTTGCTCTTGTAAATTATACAATTCACTGGTGCTATTTCAATCATAATTACGATGTATATCGTGTTCTTGACAGTATTTGGGTCTTCACTTCTCTCTCTGTTTTTCCCCTTTATTATTACTATATCCGTCTCCTAACAACAGACATACAAATTGATTACAAATGGAGCTGGATATTGATTCCTGCATTTATGCTGAGTCTCTTTTCTGGTATCATCTATCTAATGATGAGTCCCTATGAAATTGAAGTTTTCAATAATGAGATATTGTATCACAATCGACCACAAACGGGAGGCTACTCACAGCTAATCAGACTACAGTTGTTAAGAATGGAACTCTTTAAGGTTATTTTTACAATAGAAGTGATTCTGACAGTTATTTTCGGACTGCGACATATCAAAAAGTTCAATGAAAAGGTGTTTGATTATTATTCTGATGTAAAAGATAGGGAATTATCCAATATAAAATTGACCCTTCTTTTTCTGGTGATTACTGCCATCATCTCAATGATATCTGGTTTTATAGGCAAGGGGTTCTTTGTTGATAACCCTTTATTACTTGCCCTCCCCTCCATCACCCATTCATTAGCTCTGTTTGGTGTATGCTATGTAGGATACAAGCAGCATTTCTCTATAGAAGACCTCTTTAAAGATCAGCTGCAGCCCGTTGATAAAAAACACCAGGTAGAAGATGAGGAAAATGTTTTTACAGACAGTAAGTACGATGAATTGTACGAAAAGATGGAACATCTTTTAAAAATAGAGCAAATCTTCAAAGAACCTGATTTACGTTTACACGACCTAGCGTATAAGCGGGGAACAAACAGAACGTATGCTTCACAGTTAATAAACAATAAAGTCAACTCCAACTTCTGTGATTATATAAATTCACACCGCATTACATTCGCAAAAAAAGTGCTATCTTCCGACGATGAGAATCAGTCGACACTTGATGAGGTTGCACTAAAATCAGGTTTCTCAAGCCAAAGCTCCTTCTATCGTGTATTCATGAAAATGGAGGGGATCTCTCCCTCCAAATATAGAAAGGGACTAACTAAGTAAAGTAACGAGTAAAAAAACTGTTGTGAATAATGCGTGTAAAATGATCAATCCAATTGTCAAGTACAACAATACATTAAAATGTAATTCAGTCTCTAAGGTATTAGCAATAGCCCATTTAGCTTTGCATTAATGCTCACAAGAGCTGAAATTATTATAGTCAATAGTATAACGGACTGATTTATTTTCCATGGTATCGTTTTTGGTGTACCAGTGTGGAAGACATAATATCACCTCATTCTAAAAAACCGTTTAATATCAATTAAGATATAAACGGTTTTTTGTTAGCCTGAGTGAAGCAGAAATGCATTTGTTAATTTCAAATTTACATGATCAATCCTCTATTAAAATGTGAGTCATGGTCTTATCTTACTATCACCCATAAAGTATAAAAAAAAATAACACTTATAAAGAAGCCAGTTTATCTCTATTTTCATAAACCTTGACTATCGCATCAAAAATCTTATTGAGATGATCTTTGCTACTAGCCATCTGCACAGATCCAAAGCTAATATTGATCTCATCTGTTACTTTATCACAATTTGGTAGTGGTAGCTCTTCCCTGTATTGTTTTAACCTTGCTGGTGAATACATATTTTTATAAATATCAAGATCAAGTATATGATTCGTTATAACATCAGTTCGGTGGAATCCGTCAGCTATATACCCAGAACCGCTTACACCTTCTGCCCTGAGAGCCTGCAAGAATACATTTCTTGGAACATTGTTGAAATGTTCTTTCTTGTACTGCGTAAGAAATACCCACCATGAGCAAGCCCCTGTCCCTGGATATAGCTTTTGCGGTAATACGCCTGGTAATTGTCTGAGTAGGGAGTTCATATACCATGCATTATCGTTTCGATAATTAAAGACATCTCTGGCATTTTCAAGTTGAGGAAGAAGAAGTGCAGCTTCAAATTCATTCATTCGATACTTAGGTCCTATTCTCTCTGCCTTGCCTTGGCGGTTGATTCCTCTATTTTGAACCGTATAGCACTTATCCATAAGCTCTTCATTGTTACCAATTATAGCCCCACCTTCGCCACACCCAATGTTTTTTCCAGCTTGAAAACTAAAACAGCCAAGATCACCTATTGTACCCAATTGCTTACCCTGATATTCAGTAAAATGTGCCTGGCAAGCATCTTCTATAACCATTAGGTTGTGTTTTTTAGCAATTGCCATTATGCGCTCCATGTTAGCAGGCTGACCACCAATATGAACAGGAATGATTGCTCTAGTATTTTCATTTATCCGTCGTTCTACATCATCGGGATCAAGCTGAAAAGATTCAGGATCTAAATCAGCCAAAACTACCAAAGCACGACTGAAAAGCACTGCTGATATAGTTCCTATATCGGTATAAGGTGAAGTGATAACTTCATCTCCAGGACCTATTCCCATTGCTTCAACTGCAGCACTAAGAGCTTGGGTTCCTGCACCAGTACCAACGCAATATTTGACTCCTAACATTTCAGCCCATTCCTTTTCAAAAGTAGCGACAGTACCTGTTGAAGACTGGATTCTTGACCATATTCCACTTTTTGTTGTTGCTACAACTGAGTCAACCATCTTCTGTGTGATAGGAATTCCTCTTCTCAAACCAACAATAACATCATTAGTCAGTTTATTCCTTTTATCTTCCTCTTTTCTTTGCATCTTACTGCTAATAACTGGCTTTCCACCAAGAACAGCAAGTTGGCTTGCACTTCTATTTGATTTGATAAATATATTATTCATTATAGTTGTTTTTTTGATTTTTTTGATTAGTCTTTAATTAGAAAAATTAATACTGTAAGTAGAAAACATGATATTTCTATATTGATACCCATATTTTTTCATTAACTTATAATATCAAATTCAAATAAGATGTAGTTGATCTCTGTTATCGTAAACTTTCATAATGGCATTAATTATATCATCCATATCAGACTGGCTACCTAAAAGCGGTCCCGATGCCCATATCATAACCATCTCTTCACAAACTTGATCTGTTTTAGGTAAATTCAAATCTTCACGGTATTTATTTAATCTATCTGGTGAATACATTTTTTTGTACTCTTTTAGATTCATAATATAATCTGTCCATGGCTCTCTGTGTAAACCGTTGGCTATATATGGACTAAGACTAATACCTTCTGCCTGCATAGCTTTCAAAAATTTACTGCGGTCAGCATTGTTAAAGTGCTCTTTTTTATATGACATCGGATAAAGATAAAATGAACCACTGTCTGTTCCAGCATAAAGCTTTTGAGGAACAAGTCCAGGAAAACCTTTAAGTTTGGAAGAAAGATACTTTGCATTTCTATTGCGAAGATTAAAACGCTCTTTTGCACCGTTCAATTGACCCAGAAGTATGGCCCCTTCAAGTTCATTCATGCGATATTTTGTGCCTGTTATTTTAGCGCTACCGTTCATCATTACCGTAAATGCCAAATCCATCAATTTTTCATCATTACCGATTACAGCACCTCCTTCACCGCAAGCAATGGTCTTTGAGCTCTGGAAACTAAAGCATCCAACATCCCCTATAGTGCCAAGTGTTTTTCCTTCAAATTTTGCAAAGTGAGCCTGGCAAGCATCTTCAATAACTTTAAGCTTGTGTTTTTTAGCAATAGACATGATACTCTTTATATCACAAGGCTGCCCCATCATATGAACTGGCATTATTGCTTTAGTTTTAGCAGTAATCTTCCTCTCCACATCGGCAGGATCAAGCTGATATGATTCTGGATCTAAATCTGCTAATACTGGTAGGGCTCTGGCAGTAAGTATAGATGATACTGTACCCATATCAGTATAAGGAGAAGTTATCACCTCATCTCCTGCTCCAATACCCATTGCTTCCACACACGAGCTCAATGCTTGAGTACCTGAACCTGTTGCTACACATCGCTTTGTTCCCATTAGGGCAGCGTATTCTTTTTCAAATGTTGGTACTGTTCCCGTTTGAGACTGAATTCTTGACCAAATACCGCTCCTCACTGTTTTTGAAATTTGGTTTATCATTTCGTGGTCAACATAAGGCCAATCTGGCCACACTTTGTTGGGGGCAACGGGTGTTCCACCAAGAATTGCCAATTTATCAGCATTACTACTCTCTACAAAAGAGATGTTCTTAAAAGGTGAAATACTACCTGCTGCAATAGCTCCAATAGAACCGATTGAAACTGTTGCAATGAATTTACGTCTCGAATAATGTTTTTTTTTCATTATAATAAATTTATAATTATTATTTAATACTTAATCTGCCGATTTGTGTCGAAACAACTCCTCTCTAACGCCCTACAAATCAAATCAGAACACCTATTTTAACGAATTAAATAAAAAACCATATAGTCAGCAAAAGTAATACGTTTATGATCTCCATTTAAAAAACATTTGATTTATTATAGGGTATCATTCTTTTAATCATCACAATATAACAAAATTAGAAAATAAACACACTAATGCATCTATATTAGCGTAAATAACTACTCAAATAACGAAAACATGTGTTAATATATTGATTACTTTATGCTTTTATCACTTTGTG
>JAQVZQ010000005.1 GCA_028708095.1 Dysgonamonadaceae bacterium | reverse complement strand
CAGCAATATACACAAGTTATTTTACATATAAAACACAAGTTTATATTAATAAATTAGTTGTTGAAAAACAAAGAAAAGAACACAGGAAAAAGCCTCAATTTAGGAACACTATATTGGACACCCTACCTTGCGGGGTTAGTGATACTATTATTTTGATATTCTGCAAATATGTCATCTTCGGGATTACTCTTGTTTTATAAAAGCCCGGAGGGCTGAAATTATTATAGTTGTTGGATAATAAAAGGCTTCCTGAACCTCGGAGAGGTGATATTATTCTATCTTGTATATAAATTTGTGAAAATGTTCTTGGCATGTTTTAGTTGATTTATATCACCTTTATGGGTTTTTTTAGTAATAAAAGAATATGCAATAATAATGTCACCCCTTGCGGGGTTTAGTGTACACTTGATTGCA
The DNA here is from genome assembly GCA_028708095.1 of Dysgonamonadaceae bacterium. GTDB lineage: Bacteria > Bacteroidota > Bacteroidia > Bacteroidales > Dysgonomonadaceae > UBA2632. The sequence goes on along the minus strand of JAQVZQ010000005.1, from coordinate 33,043 downwards.
ATATACTATAATAATAGCACCCCTTGCGGGGTTAGTGATACTATTATTTTGATATTCTGCAAATATGTCATCTTCGGGATTACTCTTGTTTTATTAAAGCCCGGAGGGCTGAAATTATTATAGATGCGGGATAATGAAAGGCTTCATGAACCTCGGAGAGGTGACATTATTCTATCCATTCAAATAAATATTTTTCATCAAAATCAACTTGAAACTTTTGAAGGATTTCGATGTATTCTTCTTTAAATGTCTTTTTGTGATGATGTTGCTCTTGATTTAATATGTAATTGTAAACCTGTTCAATATGAGATTGGGAATATGAAAATGACCCATAACCTTCTTGCCATGAAAACTTACCTTTTACGAACCTATTTTTGTTAATGAAATTAGATGAATTGTTTTTTATATCCCTAACCAAATCTGAAATAGCCATAGAGGGCTTCAGTCCGATAAAAGCATGAATATGATCTGGCATTCCGTTCACGATTATTGATTTCTGTCCCTTATTGGTAATAATACCAGATATATATTTATTTACATCATATTTCCAGCTTTCACTAATTAGGTTTTGACGTCCTTTAACAGCAAAAACGATTTGTATATAAATTTGAGAGAATGTTCTGGACATATTTTGGTTGTTTTTTTGATATCAGTTATAGATAATTATCTGTTTAAAATAATGCCACCCCATATGGGGTTCTGTTGTTACTATATTATTTCGTGCTATAATAATTGCACTCCTTACGGAGTTGGGTTTGTTGTATACAAAATCATTGCAATTATTAAAAACCATTCACGGCGTGATTGCATTCGTTATATAAAATCATTTCATTAATAAAAAACATCTCTTGCGAAGTTAAGCAATTAATAAAATGTCTATTCAACTTTAATAGGTTACAATTTTATTTTTATCAGTAATCAATATAACTTTCCTCAATAGTATAAATAGCATTTATTAAAGCCCGGAGGGCTGAAATTATTATAGTTAATGACATTAGAAAGCACCTAAAACCCCGAAAGGGGTGGCATTATCTCTCTATCTACACTTTAATTTCAAAATAATCTCCTACCACTCACTACACTTAACATCTTTACACCCTTGCACCTTAGCGAGAAAAAAATAAACAACGAAGGTTTACACCGCAATCACTGTGCTTATAGTTGTCAATTGTCACTTGTCCATTGTCAATTAAGCCAAACTCCACTCAAACCCATCCGCAGTGTCCTTAATCACAAACCCAGCCTCAGTCAATTGATTGCGAATTTTATCAGACGTAGCCCAATCCTTTTGTTTTTTTGCTTCTTGTCGCATTTCCAAAAGCATATCCACGGCCTTTTCAAATGCCTCGTAGCTACTGTCTTTTAGTGCCGATTCGTCTTCGATGCCCAATAAGTTGTGCAAGAATATCTCAAACAGATCGCTCAATTCATCTATGTCTTCTTGCGACAATTTCTCAATTCCCGCAATGGCAGAGTTAACTATACGTGTAGCTTCAAACAGGTGAGATAGCAATATAGGTGTATTCAAATCATCATTCAACGCATCATAACATTTCTGCTTCAATGATTTTACTTCAACTGTTGAGCTATCGCTCACTGGGATATTATCAATATGATTTGATGCATCCAACAATCTTTTCTTTGCCACTTCGGCAGCGTGCATAGCGTCTGTACTAAAATCAACCATGCTGCGATAGTGCGATTGAAGAATAAAGAAACGAATTGTCATCGGTGAATATGGTTTGTCTAATAGTCGATGTGTACCTTCAAAGAACTCATCCAAATTGATAAAGTTGCCCATCGATTTACCCATCTTTGTGCCGTTCACCGTAATCATATTGTTGTGCATCCAATACTTTACAGCGTGTTCTCCTTTTGTAACCGTGTTTTGTGCTATCTCACACTCGTGATGAGGAAACAAAAGATCTAAACCTCCACCATGTATATCAAACTGATCACCCAAATAGCGTGTACTCATCGCTGAGCACTCTATGTGCCAACCGGGGAAGCCTTCACTCCATGGAGATTTCCAACGCATGATGTGCTCGGGTGCGGCTTTCTTCCATAGTGCGAAATCTACACTCTTTCGTTTTTCGTCTTGACCATCCAACTGACGTGTATTTTCGAGCATCTCATCAATGTCTCGTCTTGATAATATGCCATAGTGGTGAGATTTGTTATATTTCTCTACATCAAAATAGACCGAACCATTGCTCTCATAAGCAAATCCTTTGTCTAATATCTCTTGAGTCATCTCTATTTGCTCCATCACATGGCCCGATGCATTTGGCTCTATTGAAGGACGCAACACATTCAGCTTGTCCATTGCTTTGTGATAGCTATTGGTGTAAAATTGCACTACTTCCATTGGCTCTAACTCTTCCAAACGTGCTTTCTTACCAATTTTGTCTTCACCCTCATCAGCATCGTTTTCCAAATGTCCCACATCGGTAATGTTGCGTACATATCGCACTTTGTAACCAATGTGTTGCAAGTAACGAAACAGTAAGTCGAACGTAATGGCTGGACGTGCATGTCCCAGATGCGGATCGCCATATACAGTAGGTCCACACACATACAATCCTACATGAGGAGCATGCAAGGGTTTAAAAACTTCTTTTTCGCGACTAAGTGTATTGTATATTACCAGTTGTTGTTGAACCATGTTGATTGTTTCTTAATAGTTTGTGTTGTAGTTGCTTTGTAAACAATTAACTGCATCAAATGTTGCTGCAATTCCTGTTGCTTTACAAAAATACGAAATTATAGGATATCAGACGAAAGTAGAGAGGTATTTTTGAATAATGAAAGACTTTATGAATCGAGATTATTAAAAATAACCTACAGCTATTTATTGAAAAAGGGAATGCCAATTAAGACATTCCCTTTCAATTATAAATAAACGTTTTTATAAAGCTTCTTAAAATAAGATATCTCTTTGAACGTTCTTTGTCAAGGATTTTGGTGATACTTTACTTTGAATTTCAAAGCGATAGTCAACACCTTTTCTTCCAAGCATCATTGGAGTAATTTCATCTTCGTTTGATAATAGCAGAACTTCTTTAAAATTACCAAGATTTGTACCATCTTTATAATGGAAGTTTAACCCAAATACATATCTATCTTTGCCTGCATTTGGATCATAATCATCATCATCTTCATCCAAATCTTCATCATACACTTCTTCAGATCCTATAATAAGACCAGACTTGATATCACGACTCATAGAAACGAATACTTTTTTTCCTAAAAAACTCATACCTGTTGGCTGGTCCTTTGGTATAGAAATACCTGCTTCTTCTGAGTAATAAAAAGCGAGACCAAAGTCTTCTTCATACAGATTTGGGAGATAGAATAAATCTTTATATTCACTATCCTTGTTCTCTTCATCTATATCAATCGCTTTCACCATTATCTGTAGCAAAGTAGTATCGCTTGTAGCCGCTGATATAAATGTTCCTGTTTCAACAGCATCATCTTCATATTCAATGTCATTGAAGCTCTCTATTTTTAGATTTGCAGCTATGTACACATTTTTTGAAAGATAAATAATTGTTGGTAAAGGAGCAGGGTATTTTCCATCATTATCGCCATGAAACAATGAGTTTTCTGGGAAAGTGATTATACTATCTTTTAATATCCCTAATGGAAAATCCTCTTTCTTTTCAGAAAGATTACCAAAAACAGAACCAGTAGAAATCATACCATATCCCCAATCAACACCTATATCATGAGCAGGCATAAAAACTTCATCAGCCTTTCCATTTTCTCCACCAATTTCAACAATAGTTAAGTACTCACCTTCAATAAAATCTCCTGGATCATTAAAAGGGAAACCGTCATAAATACCATCATCATCTGCACCTGTTGGTACTTTATAAGCATTTTTAAATCGATAACGCACTACGCTACCAAGTACTGCTTTTTCAGCATGCACATACATTGGAATATGTGATATACCCCAACCCGCAGAAAAAGAACCATCCATATACACCATTGGCTCTTCAACAGCTTCCCATTTAACTCTGGTTGCATTAGTTGATACATAAGAAAGACCTGTAATATATGGATTAACAAACTCTTCCCCTTCAACGTTCAATTTCAAGTTGTATGTTATACCTTCTGCAGCGGTAGGGAAAGTAATCTTAAAAGTCTTTTCTGTTTCACCTTCTGCGAAACTAACGGATGAAGGAACTACAAAAACATCGTCATCATTTACCTCTACATTAATTGGAACATCAACCGCACCGCTTGAAACTGTACGAGCAATTGTCATTTCAAACTCAGTAGGATCAACAGGCATTAACTCCACTGCTGATTTGTTTGAAGTTGGGAAATAAACACCTTGTGTTCCAGCTGGTGCTTCGGGCGATGGAGTGGGCGTTACAAGATCGTCTTCAGAACAGCCTACGAAAGCAATCAAGCCAATCAAAAATCCCAATAAGTATATTTTTCTCATTATTTTCATAATTTGTAAATTTAAGTTGTTTAAGAATTATCAGCTACAGGACTGGGAGCTGGAGCCGATGGGTTATTATCTGCTTCTGAAATAACAGGATTTGCTTGAATTTCAGCTTCAGGTATTCTCCAAAGTAAAATATCACTTCCAGATGGAATGTTGAATATCATTGTCGCATTTGGATATCCTCCACCACGACGATCAACTCCTTTATTTAGTCTCATAATATCGTACCAGCTCAATCCTTCACCCCACAGTTCAATTCTGCGTTGACGAAAAACTTCTTCTTGTATTTGTGCAGCTGTTCCACTAAAGGTATAATCTGGATCGCGATATTCTTGAATAAAACTTTCAAGGGAGCCACTATTACCGTTCATACCATCAGCTTCTGCTTTGATAAGATACATCTCCTCGATACGCATCAATGGAATATCACTTGCATTTGTAGATGTACCTACTTCATTCTTATAAGGTCCAAATTTCACTTGCGTGAAAGGTGCGTAACCAATACCATCTATAAAATCTTGTTGCTCTTCTGTTAGGTTATAAGATACTTTATTCTCATTTATCCACCATCCTTTTCTCACATCTGAATCGGGTATTGATTTATAAAGTTTCTTATTTATTTGAAGACCTTTTGAAACAGTTGAATAACCATTCCCATTAAATGAACCCATGTGAGAATACCAGTTAACAATACCTGAAGTAACAACACGGTCTGTTTCTGCTATAATAATACCCCACATCCAGTTGTCTTCTTCTTTAGCATCAATAAAAGATAGTTTGCTAGCTTCATCCAAACTCGATGGTTCTGCACCAGATTCAGTAATTGCACTGCTTGCATCATTTCCAGCTTCAGGGTATTTGTGCATAGTTAAATGAACACGCGCACGCAATCCATAAGCAACTGCTAAACTTACATATCTTTTGTCTTTAGGAGTAACTCCACCTTTTTCAGCAGACTCAAGTAGTTCGATAGCTAAGTTAAGGTCAGAAAGAATTTGAGTATACACTTCTTCAACAGTAGCACGTGGAGCTCCTCCCACTAAACCTATCTCATCAGCATTTTTATCTGTAACCAAAGGCACAGCTGGTTTTGACTCATTTCCTTTGTAATTAAATTGAAACAATTGAGCAAGTCCAAAGTAACTAAAAGCACGAGCAGATAAACCTTGCGCTAAGTAATACTGGCTGGTTGGGTCTTCTGTTTCAGGATCATTAGCACCAATCACACTATTTGCTGTATAGATCATAGAATAAAAATTATTCCAAACAATTTGAACTTCTCTTGAAGTATAGGATCTATCAGTAAATTCCAAGTTAAATCCCATCCAATTATATCCATTGTCCTCTGATACAACGTCGTTACCATTAGCATCCGTAAAAAGCATAATGGATGGATATCCTATGTCATTGTGTCGTTCAACGTCGCCAAATGCATCTTTATTGGGTGTAAATTGATTGAACTGAGCAAAAATTGCGTTTACACCTGCTTCAGCTCTATCGGGATTGCGGTCGTAAACATCTTCTTTTTGAGAAGAAGTAACTTCATCACCTCCTGGCAATGTGTCTAAATCGCTACATCCGGCGAACATCAACACAAAGCTAACAAAAGCAATTATCGAAAGTAAGTTTTTATTTTTCATATATTTCTTCATTTTTTTATCGATTTAAAATGTTAGGCTCAAACCACCAGATATCGTACGAATGGGAGTATATCGAGCTGTTGTAGCTGAAGTGAAGCTTTGACGTGGATCTAACCCTCTACGGTTAGTAATTAAGCCTACATTGTCAGCAGCAAAGTAAATACGTAAACTCTCAAACTGAATCTTTCTCAACAAGCTATGAGGAATAGTATAACCAATGGTTATATTATTCAAGCTCAAGTAATCAGAACTTGTCAAGAAACGAGTTGAAGTGCTATTTGCATATTTGTCATTTGCATTCACACGTGGCACATCAGTATTTGTATTTTCTGGTGTCCAAGATTTGTGGATGTCATTGTGCCAGTTATTCCCTGCGTAACTTCCTATTCCACCATGCATTAATCGTGCATATCCACTATCATATATTTCACCACCTAATTGGTAAGATAGTTGCACAGATGCATCAAATCCAAAAGCATCTATAGATGTACCAAATCCACCATATACTTTAGGTAATAAATCATTAGATGCAATTTTATAGTTTTCTGCAACTGAAAAGTCATCTGTTATATATCTTGCGCCATCATCATCTGTTGCGTAATATTGGGCAAGCCCTGTTTCTTCATTCACACCAGCATACTCAGTCAAGTACATGCGATACATAGAGTGTCCCTCTTCGTAAATACGTGTACCGTCAATCAACTGTCCATCTAAGTCGGGATGAAGCTCATTGATTTTATTTTTAATCATTGTAGCATTGGCAAACATATTCCAGCTAATATCTTTGGTTTTTAAAATGTTCCAATTCAAAGAAAGCTCTAAACCTGAGTTAGTCATTGAACCAACATTCATAGGTATTGAGTTATATCCATTACTTCCTGCTACTGGTTTATTATATAGCATATCACCCGATTTTCTACCGAAATATTCGATTGTACCAGACAAAACGTTAGAGAATAAAGCGAAATCAAAACCAATGTTATAAGAAGTAGATGTCTCCCAACTTAAATCTGGGTTTCCTTTATAAATTAATGCTCCGTCCGAAAATATCTTATCTGCACCAGTCATTTTAAATTGATCTAACCATGCATAGTAGTTACCAATATTATCGTTCCCTTGTTGTCCAAATGAAGCTTTAAACTTCAACATATCCACCCATGAAACATCTTCCATAAAAGATTCTCTTGTTAATTGCCACGCACCACTAAGCGATACGAAAGTACCCCAGCGATTGTCAGGACTAAATCTTGAAGAAGCATCACGTCTTCCAGAAAGACTACCGAAGTATTTATCATCATATGAATAATTTACTCTGCCGATGTAACCTTCTGTAGCATAAGTATCTTTACCACCACCACCTCTAAGTTGATCAATGGCATTTCCTACATAATAGCTATCAGGATCATAAAGTTGTTGACCTGAAGCAAACATAAATTCTTCTTTCCACTGATATCCATCATAACCCAATGTGTAGTCCAGTTGATGGATATCATCTATTGAGTGTGAGTAATTAGCAAAATATTGTTGATTCAGACCAATTGATCTTGTTTGATCTTGATAAGCAGTACCTCCATACTCGGCTGACTGTCCCATATAAGGATTACCTAAATTGCTATAGCGTGTATTATCAAGGTTAAGCCCATAGCGTGCCGACAACATTAATCCCTCCATAGGTGTTATTTCTGCAAACCAAGAGGTGTTCATGATATCCATTAAGTAATTTGTTTTGTCATGAATTAAATCGCCAGCTGGATTAGCTATCGACATAAATGAGCGATCAAAATTAGTGTCTGACTTTTTGGTACCATAATCATATACTTTTTTCCCATTGTTGAGCATGATTTCCTGGTTCTCAGCATCTCTCACATACAAAGGATAGATGGGCGCAATATAGTTAGCAATAAAGAACGCATTTGCAGAGGAGTTTGTTGTAGTTTGCTCTCCAGGATATTGACTATCTGAATGATTATAACTTACATTGGCTCCCACTTTCAGCCACTCTTTCAATTTGTAGTCTGTTTTTAATCTTCCAGAGTATCTGGTGAAACCTGAACCAGAAACTACTCCTTCATCATCTAAGTAACCCAATGACATATAGAAGTTACCTCTTTCATTAGCTCCTGACATAGATAAGTTGTACTCTTGACGCACATTATTTTGGAAAGTTTCATCTGCCCAGTTGTCTGGTGTGTAATAATAATCGCCATCATTGTAACCAAGCGTCGCATTTGGATTTAATTTTCCGTTTTGGCCAATCATTAGCTCACCATCAGGCATTGTATAAACCTGATAACCTGATCCACCTTCAGTGTTTCTGATGAGATTTCTGTTGGCATATCTATTTGCGTCTAATGGTGATTGGTTTAAATTGTAAATGCCTGCATTGTAAATTGCTTCATACGATTTTTCAAGGTAGCCCTGTACGCTTTCAAGAACGTTATAGTTTTTAACTGCTCGTGAGTTAACACCTATTCTTGAGTTAAAAGAAATTTTGGCAGCACCAGCTTTTCCTTTCTTAGTAGTAATCATAATGATACCATTCGCACCACGCGCTCCGTACAAAGAAGTAGAAGCAGCATCTTTCAGAACAGTCATCGACTCTATATCAGCAGCATTAAGTGATGATAAATCGCCATCATATGGAATACCATCTACAACGTATAGCGGGTCCATCTCAGCATTAATTGAACCAACACCACGTATTCTAATTGTGGCTGAAGTTCCAGGCTGTCCGTTAGCATTCAAAACCTGAACACCCGAACTTGCTCCTGCTAAAGCGTTAGAGATGTTTGACACCTGTCTTTTTTCAATTGTCTTTGCATCTACAACAGCTGCAGAACCTGTATAAGCTCCTTTGGTTGTGGTTCCATATGCAACTACTATAACCTCATCTAACAATTCTGCATCTAAGCTCAAAACTATTCTCATGTTAGGAGTAGCTGCTACCTCTTGGGTATTCATCCCTACATAAGAAATAACTAATCTTGCATTTGCAGGAACTGTCAACGCAAAATTACCATCAAAATCGGTGATAGTTCCTTGCGAAGTTCCTTTTATTAGAATAGTCGCTCCAATAACTGGTTCTCCAGTATTGTCAACAACAACCCCTCTTACTTGAGACTGGGCAGTTGCAAGTCCTATACTTATCAAAAGTAGGGACATAAATAGCATTAGTTTTCTTTTCATAAAAAAATCTACTTTTAAATTACACTTACTATTAAATTTCATTTTTGTTATTATATTCTCGTTTATTTATGACTTGGTTTTTCTTCATGTATTTTTTACAGTGAAATGGAAGTTTAATTCACACACACACGCATATAATGTTCCTATTGATCGTATTTCAATAAATGAATTCGACTTCGCTGTTTTAATTATTTTCTGAAGATATGTTATAAACATTATGGTTCCTATTCTTGCTTTTTTAGTTTTAAGGCCATATAAAGCAAATATGAATGCATCATTTCTTTATTCAACTATTAACTTGTATGACAAATATATATTAATTTGTGACACTGTTGTCATTTTTAACTATAAGTTTTCTCTTTATCATCAAATGAACGGACAAAGATAATAGTTTTTTTATAACATATTGATACGAATCTAATGAAAATTCATATTAATAGCTTTTATTTGCCTTATAACCGTACCAAATGTGCATTATGTGTCGTTCTATTTAATCAAACAGATTAAAATGTGTGATTGCTGATATAAGAATATCTATTTATTATTTTTATCAATAGTGGGGTTTAGACAGCTATATTTAAGATTAAAGAGGGAGTTTTATTACCGTGTGTTATTTAAGGCGCAAAGTATAATTGTATTTTTTGTATCATCGAAAAACTAATTACTTGATAAAATATTAATGCTACATCACCACTTTGCAAAGCTTTAAACTACTTTCTCTCTTCCAAGGGTAATTATAAAAACCCATATTATTATCAATTAATGGGTATTGTTCGCTTTTATTCCATCCCTGAAACTGTCAATAGATATGTATTTCGCTGCGTCTGCAAACTTTTTGAAAAAGGGGTTTATGTCGGCGAAGCTCAACGCCTTGCATCTTAGCAAAACTAAAAAACGTGAATAATACAGGTTAATTGAAATAAAAATAACGCATTAGATAGAGGTTTTCTACCTAATGCGTTAATAAATTGATTAATTAGTCTTTGCAAGAAAAAACTTAAAAATAAAAGTTTTCTGTCAGGTACTAATTAAAAGTTACAAGAACTTTGTTTACATCAAGACTAGCGCAGCGCACTTCATATTCGTCTGTTCTATTGTTCACAAGAGATTCCATATCACTAATTACAGGTATTCCCTTTGCACGATTAAAAGTTTGAAGCCTTATAGTGCCGTTCGGAGAACCTTCTATCCGTTTTATATTGACAGTGACTTTACCTCTTTTGGCTTGAGGCCAAATAATTTTATAACCACCAGTGGCATCAGGTGTTATAACAACACCGTCTTCTAGAGACACCTCATAGTCAACACCCGCCTCTAAAGTGCTTTCAATCCAAAAGAAACTCACAACATCATACGTACGTATCCTTTCACTTCGGAATTCAAGCGGAATTTTAACTACCCACTTTTCATCATATGGTTTCCATGTTCCACTTGTAGCACTTGCGCCATAACGCCATCTGGCATCGCCGTTTTGTGCTACTTCATACGACAAAAAATCATTTTGATTATCTGGTTGATCCACAAATAAAATATAAGTGTGTTCCAAATCAGGACGTCCATCTCCCCACGAATCATGAACATCGCAACCCGTCAAAAATAATACGGTTACTGTTGCTATAATTATAAATTCTATTATTCTTTTCATAAAATTGTTTTTATTAAAATACACATTAACATTAATCTCATAATTATTGCCATCCCGGATTTTGAGTTATGTTTCCGTCAGACTGTGAAATTTCGTAAGAAGGTATTGGATAGAAATAATCCTTGGCAGGATCAAATTTTCGTGTACTGGCTTTTTCTGCAATCCGAATTTTTGCTATTGGATAGGGATATTCTTGTACTCCATTTATCTTACCCGATGGATCAGTGTATAAATCAACAAATGTTGGATCAGCTTCTTGCGAAGGGCCATTAAATGCTTCATCTTGATTAAACAGAGCTCCCGCCACTGCTTTTGGTAAAACTTTTTCCGCTATTTTCCATCTGATAATATCGGCATAACGACGATTTTCAGCCATCAATTCCACTGTACGTTCACGACGAATCTCTTCCAACATGTCCAATCCATTGGCAGCAACGAAAGCATTGGTAAGCGGTACTGTAAAACCTACTCTTTCACGCAATTTATTGACTGTTTCGTTTAATTGTGCGTCAGTAATAGATCCATTCATTTCAAACAATGCTTCGGCATACGAAATTAAAATTTCTCCCCAACGAATTGCAATACGGTCTGTGTAATCCTGACTCCAACGAAGTCCAGAAAAACCTTTCAGACACAAATAACCTGAAGGTTTCGATGCATTATGTGGAAAGTAGGATAGTCCTGACAAACGATATGATACTAACACATCTAAAATCTTTGCATCCAAATTCTGTTGAGGGTCATTAACCAAAAGGACACTCATGGGTAATCGCGGATCGCGAGCACCCATGCCCCCTGGTATTGGTGTTACACCATCGGCTTGGTAGCCCAGTGCATGATTAAATGATGTTTCAGGGGTATATACCAGTGGAGATTTCTCACGAGGTAATCCGTCAGCATAAAGATAATAGTCGACCATTGAGCGTGTAATAGTGAAGTTCACGTCACTGCTGTATGAACGGGTGTGAAGTAATGCGTTTGAACCTGTAACTCCATTAGGACCATAAGCTTTAGAAAGAAGAACCTCCTTGTTACTACTATTTTCTTCATCGAAAAACATTGCCAGATATGACTCTGATACACCTTGGTTTGTATAAAGTTGATGTCCTTCAGTTTTCAACTTGTTGTAAGCATCTAGACTTTTCTGCAAATGAGCTTTCCATACACTTTCACTGCTCAGGTTGTGGTATTTCTGCATGGTACCTTCGTGTAAACCTATTCGAAGTATTAAACCCAGAGCAGCAGATCGTGTAACACGACGACGATCGAACTCATCACTTACACCTTCCATATCAGCACGTGTGGGCAACCATGTTGCCGCATATTCGAGATCCTCATAACATTGTTGTATAACGGTTTCGCGTGGTGTACGTCCCATTTTCAATTCAGGATCGGTTGTTCCTTCAAACGGTTCCAGCACTAAAGGCACATCACCATATTTTGAAACCAGTTCAAAATAATGCCACGCACGGAAGAAACGAGCTTCACTGAGATACCTATTTCGTATACTTTCGTTAATAGGAGTGTTTTCGGCTTTTATGAGAATGTTGTTTGCTGTAAATATATACCTGTATGGGTTATTCCAGTTTGAACCAGTTTGAGTAGGTATAGACCAACTGCCATTACTGATTTCGTTTGGGTCGAACCTCCCTACTTGGTCGTCAGCACGAAGATCATATTCTAAAGGAACAAACTCTTGATACAAACGGTTACAAGCTGCTTTCAGGTCGCTTTCTGTTTTCCAGAAATTAACATCAGTAAAATCAGTTTGTGAGGTGACGTCTAACATGTCATCGCAGCCTATCCATGTAACGGCCAAACACAATATACTGACAATAAATATATTCTTTTTCATATTTCAATTTTTAAAGAGTTAAATTAACACCCATAGTCCAAGTACGGAAAAATGGATAATAGGATGAGCTTGAGTTATTGCCTACTTCAGGGTCAAATATTTTAAACGCTTTGGTAAATTCCAATACATCAACACCTGATACATAGACACGCAACTTTTGTAATATATTTTTGGGTACAGGTATCGTATAGCCCAATTGTATGTTTTTAAGTCTAATGTATGCACCGTTTTGTAACCACCTGTCTGTTAAGTGATAATTAAACCCTTGATTACCAGTTAAACGAGCAAAATAGGCATCCTGATTGTCTTCTCTCCAATGGTCACGTTGAATTGTAACTGGAGTCTGACTCGTACTAACCATAGGGCCAAACCTTGCGCTATTTACATAGTATTTACGATAACCAACACCTTGCCAAAACATGGAAAAGTCAAAATTCTTCCATGCTACTCCTAGATTCATACCATAGAGGTAACGTGGTGTTTCAGTACCGAGGTTAATTAAATCGCCATGATCTTCCGGACTACCAGCCCCTACTCCTACTTTATGGTCGGCTTTCCCCTGCGTTAGATAATGAATATCACCACCAGAAATCAATCCATCCTGTTCAATAGTTTCATATCCTGGATTGGCAATCTTATAATCTAAATATTCATCACGGCTACTCCAGAAACCGTCTGTCTCATATCCCCATATAGTATTGATAGGATATCCTTCCAAAAACTGTACAAGACCTTCACTTATTACATTGTTACCAGTATATTCTACTAACTCGTTCTGGCTGTCGTCTATATGGAAACCTACATCATAGGAAAAATCACCAATGCGATCACGCCATTGAAGCGACAGCTCCCAACCCCATGTTTTCAACACGCCAACATTTTCTAACGGAAGAGAGGATATACCGATAATATTCCCCGTTTTCAGTCGTGCTAACATATCATTGTTCTTTTTCCAATAATAATCTGCAGTTACATTGAGTCGATTGTTTAGAAAACCCAGATCTACTCCCACATTGGTCGAAGTTATCGTTTCCCATTTGATATTTTTTGACACTAATGCACCTGTATAATAAACAGGCATACTCCAGAATGTTGTTCTTGAAATCATATCCAAATACGGATAATAGTCGCTGCTGAGCGCAGTGCTGTTACCTAAGTTTCCATATGAAGCACGTAGTTTGATGTTGTCAGCAAAATTCTTTGCTTCTTCAAAAAACGGCTCTTCACTTATGCGCCATCCAACAGAAGCTGAAGGAAATACCCCCCAACGATTACCTGGCGATAATCTTGAACTACCATCGTAACGTACATTAGCCTCAAAGAGATAACGACCCTCATAATCATAATTGACACGTCCAAATAATGATGCCATTTTCCAAGGCTGTATAGCATCGCTCAAAATAGAGTTAGCTGCCTCACTATTGTCATAATAATTGAAACTAAAAAAGTCATTTGAAATTCCATTTCTTGCTTCTCCAGAGATATAGTCTCTGAGGTATTCTTCGTATGAAGCTCCACCCAATAGATGAACATTGTGTCCGTTCATCTTAAAATCATAATTCAATAAAGCTTCCAGTTTGTCCTGATAGGAGTTAGCTTTTCTTTTGATTACTCTTTGTGGATTGTTGATATCTGTAGGTCGATGTGCACCGTTTCTTCCATGTCCTTTAATAAAACGATAATCCCCCTCCATAACTTCGAAGGTTGCTCGTCTCGAAAAATTAAGATCGAGCGTCAAGTCTTTTACTAGATTCTTGACACGAAAACTACCCAACCCTGTAAAATAGTGATTTTGATTTCTTACTTCTCCACCATCTTTCATAACTTGGATGGGATTGTAATTACTACCGTTGGAATATGGGTCAATTTCATAATAGGTGTCCTCAACAGGATTAAACATTCCATGATATCCAGGCTTGGTGTACATATGTGACAATAATGTAGAAGCACCTCGTGTATTTTGCTTTCTCACGGTACCTTCATAGGATGCTTGCATTTTAAATTCTAGGAAATTATTTATTTCAGTATCAAGCGAAGCACGGAAATTTGTTCGATTATTATCATCAGGACCGTACTTTAGTATACCACTTTTTGCATAAAAGCCTCCCGACACATAATAACGCGTTTTGTCGTTTCCACCGGTAACAGACACTGAATGGTCGTGCTGAGTGGTATAATCTCTCATGCCTAAATCCATCCAGTTATTAACATAATACTCCTCCCAACGTGCTCCCATAGGACGGTAATTATGATTAGGATTAGCTATAAACTCAATTGCTTCTCTGTTGATAACAAAAGCAGGATTAAGATTATACAAAGATTGATGTATCCACTCATAGTCTTCCCATGGCGGTAGGCGTTGTGGCATTGCTCCTGGCACATTGAGTCCAAAAGAACCTTTATAGGATATCTTGGTTTGCTGTGCAACACCCTTTTTAGTAGTTACCAAAACTACACCTGCAGCTGCACGTGATCCGTAAATGGAAGCCGATGCACCATCCTTCAACACCGATACTGATTCAATATCTTCAGCATTAAGGGTACTCAACGATCCTTCCACACCATCAATCAAAACGAGTGCCTGAGCATTGTTTACTGATGTAAAACCACGAATACGTATACCACTTGTTTCAGCTCCAGGTTCTCCACTTCTACGCGTAACGAGTAGCCCTGGTATCTGTCCCATCAGTGCATTCACCACGTCGGTAGATCCCTTCGAGGCAATGTCCTGTCCATCAACAACAGAAACAGCACCCGTAAGATTTACTTTTTTCTGTGAACCGTAACCTACAACGACAAGGTCTTCAATCAACGTGCTCGACTCTACCAATGATACATTGATGCTGCGACGATTGCCCACCGAAATCTCATCAGTTTCAAAACCCAAAAATGAAAAAACCAAAATGGATTTGTTGTCGGGCACTGAAATAGAATACTTTCCATCTATGTCAGTAACCACCCCCGTGGAGGTTCCTTTGATGACAATATTCACACCAGGAATAGGTTCATCATTGATGTCTTTCACAGTTCCAGTGATAACACTTCCTTGCTGACTCACATCGGCAGTAGATTCAATCTTTATAAGATTATTTTCAAGACCATTGCCTTGGGTATCTTTACCTGCCATAACTTGAGTCAAACATAAGAAAGCAAGCAAACAAGAAGTTTTCATAATCATAGGTAACTTATGAAACTTCTTTTTGAATGAGAAAGTTTTTTTGTTTTTAAAAGAATTCATAATCAACATTATTAAAGTTATTTTACTTGCAAAAAGTTCAATTAATTGTTCATCATATTATTTCAACTTTTGATTAATTTATTACATAATATCTACTGCACTCTCTTTATCTCATATAATGGAACAACACTTAAGACGTGCATGTAAAATCATTAATACAAATGTATGTTATTTTAATATACATACACCCTCAAAATGCACAAACGTCTGCTCATAAAACGAAAACTATTATAAGTTTTTTATTTTTGTTTCAATGCTAAATAATCCTTTGAGTATACTTTTTACAGGCAACTTCGATTAATTCGTGCGTTTCTCTTTATTTTTTTGACAAATCGCAACGTAAACATTTTGTGAGAATCGAATAAGAATTCTAAGATAAGTATTTTAATAGACTTTAAAAAGTGAAGTCTGAAAAATTTCTCGAAAACAGATTCTTAACATAAGCTCCTCCCGATTGATTACTTGTCAACCTGCATTATATATACAATAAGGTGCAAATATTACTTTTATTCTTTATACCATCGAAGACACTTTATTATATCTGACTTAAATACTACAAATGATAATTGAGAGAGCTGCAAAAGCACCTCATTGGAATAAATTTGCACAATTGCGGTGCTATATAAATGATAAATTGCACAAGTTCGTACTGATATTAAGCTGAAATAGTGTTTCACTTAGAAAGTTCACACTTTCTCATGTTGAAAAAGTACCCCCCCAAACAATTTCCTGCTTTCTACTGAGTAGAAAGTACCTTTCCAAACAATTTCAAGCTTTCTACTGAGTATAAAGCATCTCCTCTAACAATTTTTGGCTTTCCACTGAGTAGAAAGTCCTTCCCTTAACAAGTTCTGGCTTTATGCTGAGTAGAAAGTATTTCCCTTAACAAGTTCTAACTTTCTACTGGGTAGAAAGCATTTCCCATAACAAGTTCTGGTTTTTCACTGAGGAGAAAGCATTTCTCCTAACATGTTTTGACTTTTTAACACCCATACTTTCCCACTTTATCAACTCTGATTTCTGTTTCGTTATGGTGTTTTAGTCTTTGTAATACTCAAATAAAGAGGATTTTTGGCAGACAATGGCAGGAGTGGAGACTAATTATCAAAACAATGTCACCTCTATGCGGTGTTTCCGTTTCTATTAAATGTTCTTTACTACAATAATATCACACCTTGCGGAGTTTCTGGATTTATTTGTTGTTCTTGCTTACAATAACAACAACCTTATTTTGATTATAGTATTGCTTGTAAAATTCAACAGGTCAATGCAATGGAAAACTTTAGCTGGCGCAAGTCTCTGACCTGTGACTTGTTAAATAATTAAGAGACGATAGCGAGAGTTCATTTAGCTCAGCATTAAAGCCCACAAGGGCTGAAATTATTATAGCAAATAGTGTAGAACTACACCAAAACTCCGTAAGGAGTGACATTATCCACCCATCCTTCCATCCTCTTTGAAATGTAATGCAATACATTCATTTACAATGATAAAACCGCAATCAATTGAATGCGGTTTATAAGTATAGATGAGTTTTATAGCTATTTGCGTACAACGCAAAGATAACGTCATGAGCCTTATCTCTTCCTCTTCAACAACATTGGAATTTCGCTTGGTTCCTTTGCAACAGGAATACCAGCAGCTTCAAAAGCTGCAATCTTCTCTGCGGCTGTTCCACCACTGCTTGAAATGATAGCACCAGCATGTCCCATTTGTTTCCCAGGAGGTGCGGATTGTCCTGCAATGAATACCGCAACAGGTTTGGTGATGTTGTTTTTTATATATTCTGCAGCTTGCTCTTCAGCGTCACCACCAATTTCGCCAATAAGGGCAATGGAGTCGGTATCTGGATCGTTCTCAAACATAGTAAGCAGCTCTTTATAATAGAGCCCAACCACAGGATCGCCGCCTACACCAATAGCAGTAGATTGCCCCATGCCATTTGTTGTCAAGTTGTAAACAACTTCATAGGTGAGTGTTCCGCTTCGGCTAATTACACCTGTGCCTCCTTGTTTAAAAATCTTTGCGGGCATAATCCCCACCAAGCTTTTATCGGGTGATATCAGTCCTGGACAATTTGGTCCTATTAAATAGGCTCTCTTGTTGTTAATAAAATTGTAGGAACTCACAACATCTTGAGTAGGCACACCTTCGGTAATGCAAATAATCAACTTTATTCCAGCAGCAGCGGCTTCCATCATAGCATCTTTTGCAAATGCTGCTGGCACAAAAATTACTGAAGTGTTTGCGCCTGTATCGTTAACAGCGTCTTGCACAGTATTGAAAACTGGAATACCATCAACTTGTTGACCTGCTTTGCCAGGAGATGTACCTGCAACAACGCTTGTTCCGTACTCCATCATTTTTGATGCGTGAAATCCACCATCTCGCCCTGTAATTCCCTGAACCAGTAGTCGTGTGTTTTTATCTATTAGGATGCTCATATTGTATGTATTTTGAATCTGTGTTGTTTTGTAATTGAATTAAATAATTGTGTTAGCATAAGAAGCATTTATTATTTGGCTAACTCTACTGCTTGGCGTGTTGCATCGCCCATTGTTTCAGCCAAGTGAAACTTACTTCCCTTAAGCAACTCCCTACCCTCAACTTCATTAGTACCCGTAAGTCTTATCACGATGGGAATATTGGTATCTATTTGTTTAAAGGCTGCTAACAAACCATTGGCAACATCATCACAACGCGTGATGCCACCAAAAATATTTATTAAAACTACTTTCACATCCTTATCTGACAAGAGTAGCTTCATGGCTTCAATAACCTTCGTTGGGTTTGAGCTACCACCAATATCTAAAAAGTTGGCTGGATTTCCACCATACAGTTTAATCATGTCCATGGTAGTCATGGCCAATCCAGCACCATTTACCATACAACCTATGTCGCCATCTAACTGAACATAGCTAAAACCTTTCGTTTTTGCCTTTTGTTCTTTTCTCTCCTCTTCGGTAGGCTCAAACAGATCATTTATCTTCATTTGACGATAAAGTGCATTGTCGTCAAATGTCATTTTAGCATCAATGGCAATTACTTTTTCATCAGGTGTCAATATTAAAGGATTGATTTCGGCTAATGAGGCATCAGTTTCAACGAATAACTTGTAAAGTTTTTGCAAAATGGATGCGGCTTGTCTCACTTGCTTAATATCATCGAATAGAAGAAATGCAGCTTGACGTGCCAAGAAATCGGGTACACCAATCGTTGGGTCTATGACAATTTTGTGAATCTTTTCAGGCGTAGCATTTGCTACTTCTTCAATATCCACACCACCCTCTTTACTTAACATCAACAAAGTGGACTTTGTATTTCGGTCAATTACATAACTTACATAATATTCAGCTTCGATATCCTCTGCCTTTGCCAGCAATATCCTGTCAACTGTGTAACCTTTGATGTCCATGCCCAAAATGTTGGCTGCATGATTGCGCATTCCGACGGTGTCTTTTGCTAACTTTACTCCTCCAGCCTTGCCCCTGCCACCAGTCAAAACCTGTGCTTTTACGACAACTAAGCCGTGGTCAATTTTCTCATACGCTTTTATGGCATCGTCCACACTGTGACACAAATAACCTGGATTAATGGGGATTCCGTATTTTACAAAAATGTCTTTAGCTTGATATTCATGAATTTTCATGTGACCTGTTGTTTATATTAATTTATTTCTTTTGCGTTTCAATTAGAAAAGTAAAATTACAATATTTTTAATTACATAAAAGCGCTTAGATTAATTTAACGTTTCTATTGCATAAAAGTTTTTGCAAGGGAAGGGATTTGTAATTTAAACTAAAAATAATTCTGCTTATAAAAGGGTGCAGCAGCTCTCGAGGCAAACATCATAAATCAGTCTCTTTGTATCACTTAGAGCATTTTTTATTTTCATTTTGATTTAATTTTAGGTTGTGTTCAGAAAATCCTCATGGCAATTTTCTTTTTTCTACTTTTTCATCTCTCCGGAAGCTCATGAAGTTGACTTTTTGCACTTTCGGAGGCTACGAAAGTACATCATGTAGACTTTTTGCACTTTCCGTTGCTCGGAAAGTAAGTGAAGTTGACCTGTTTGAAACACGAAAAATGCTGGAAGGGTGATTTACTTCAACACACTCAGCGCCTCTTCCGTAGCATTCAACAATGGATCGATAGAAATCTTCTGCCCTACTGCACCCATCATCCATCTTTGTGGGGTGATGCTACCTTGCGTCAGCATTCGCTCAACTTCATTGGCCATATTCTTACCTCTTACTTGTTGTTCGATTTGAAAATCGATGAGATGTCCCATTGGGTAATTTGGCAAATAGAGTGGATAGTCTATCATATGAGAGTATATACCCAACAATGTTTCGTCTTTGCCGCCCAATACTTCTGAATAATATGTGTTCCATACATCTTTGGAAATAGATATTACGGCGTCTTTCAGCTGCGAAGTGGTTGCATCTGGATGTGCATAAAGCCACTCCCATACTTGAATATCTACCAACGATACTCCCATAACTTCGTAACTTGACCAAAAGTTATCAAGTGCCAAATAGTAATCATCATTAGGATTGCTTTGCTTTAAACCCAGTAAATCCAAATCTCGTTTCTGAAACAAAAAAGCAATGGCTTCGGTAAATGCAGTGTTGGGCACTCCACTCAACATATAGTAGTCAACATCATTCATAGTGATGGTTTGTTCCACATTGTGGCCAAACTCATGCACCGCAATATTATACCCCTTATAATCCATGCCCTCTTTACCAATACGTGTACGTAAATGTGATATATCGTTACGCATACTTGCTCCCCAAGCATGTCCAGCACCACGTGACGCATCTACAGTTATTAGCGAGATTATTTTCTTTGCTTTTTCTGATGACCAACCCAATGTGCGAAGCATGCGTGGCAAATCGGCTTCTACTGCTGCGGCAGTGGGATATTTTTTTGATGTTATGCCTGAGAGCTCGTCTTCAGAAACACCTTCTTGTGACTTAAAGCCATTGTACCATATATCGAATGGTTCTAACGGGCGCTTCAATCTTGATTCAATAAAAGAGGCTACCTCTTTTACTATAGGAGATGAGAGCAAATCTTTGAATAGTTTTTCAACATCTTTTTGTGGCACCTCCATTGTTCCATCAAAAGCTCTGGATAGTTGAGTGGGATAGTGTGGAGAATAGGTGTCAAGTTGCCTCATAGCATGAAAGTTGTCAAGAAAAACTTTGTAACGTGTATCTGGTTCGGGTGTTGATACAACCTCTTTGCCATTTGAATATATTATATTGTTTTCTAAATCCCACTCATAAGCATCATCATTTATAACTTGTTGTGGAATAGTTTGATCGACAATCCGTTGCATCACTTTGTACACCATGCGTTGCTTTTCTAATCCATTGTTTGCATCGGCATAATTTGATTTCAGTTCATCACGCAATCCCCAGTGAGTAATCAGCTTCATATCTTGAGGGAATAACCTCTGGCCCTCCTTGTTCAGCAATTGGCCCATATAGATATTATAATCCGATATGTATGCGTCAGCATTGGTTAAGGTGCGTGATATATGTTGTTGTAGTTGAGCAGGTACACGAGATATAAATCGATCACCCATTCGAGCAAACGCCCACTCTTCTCTACTCCAATTATCCCCCAGTTTAGTTTTCTCTTCCAAAGAGAAGAAAGGGAAGTTGAGTGCGGTGATAAAAGCGATTTTCGAACTATACATATCATCATTCAGATGAGCTGACACATCATATCCACCAAACATCATATCAATGGGCTCTATTGCTGGTCCTTCCAGATGTAATGGTTCTTTTAGCTTCAAATCTATGTTGTGGAAATAACCATTGAATAATTCAAAGTTACGTTCCAACTTACTAAATAATTGAGATATTGCTGTGCTATCAGTCATAAAGTTTTCAATGCAAAACGATTCATACTCTTCGGCTGAACCATCTTCTTGTCTCCACAAGTCAGCCACTTGTTGCGCACCACGTTCAAGACGAAACAAGTTGGGTTGTGATATAGTAGTAGATAATGAATCTATAACGTTGTTAACGTGAACTTCGGTAATAATCAACTCGTTTGTCATATTGTCTTTCTTTTGTGCTTTTTTATTTGACTTGGTTGCTTGCACAACAACAGTAACAGTCACTACAAGTAAAGCTAATAAGGCATATTTTTTAAGCATGGAATGTAATGTTTTGGGGTTATTTCAATTAATAAAAAGGTGTTGTGTGAAAAGCGTATGAGGAGCACTCACAAGGTTTATATCAAATTTCAAAGAGGGCTCAATTGTTGATTTGGCATTATGAATTCTAAAAGAAATTTGCCAACCCTCATTTAATGCTACCAACAAGGTTGTTGTCGAGTTATCTTTATAAACCACCTCTATTAATCGCGATGGTAGTTTCAATTTGGGGATGTTAGCTTTAGGTTTAATTTGATTGAATGGTAGATTTAATGTTCCTTTTATATTGTAAACTTGTATTTCAACTCTTTTGTCTCCTTTGATAATTTTGTAAAAGTCTTGATTTCCAATCAGGTATTGAACTAAATTTTCAGCTACAATTTTTGGATTGGTCTTATCAAGTCGTAGAAGTTCTTTTTTAAAAGCATCTAAGATTGGAATATAAACAACTTGATGCATATTGCCGATTGAGCTCCATTTGGTTGACTTATCTTGAGCTCTTAAATCAGATAGCATATCAAAAATTGGCTTGATTTCATTAAAATAGTTTTGAGAACAAGGTACCTCTAACCACTTTTCACCAAAATCAATCTTCTGTGACAAACGAGAATGCTTAACAGCTCTATGATTATTTTTTGCTGAAATACCAATTTCCCATTTTTGCAATGAGCGTATTATTAAAACATCTCGTACATCCCCCATTTGACCAGCCTGATCACCAACAATTTCAAGAACTAAAATATCATCTTTGTTAATATCATTTGAAAGTCTTGGTTCAATATCAATCAAAAAATTTATTGCTGCACTTGCTGTTATTCTGAAAGTGTCTTTTTTGTTGTCAGGAAAGTTGTCAAAGCACTTTTTAGCGTTTTGATAAAAATCATTCTTAGTAATTGAAACTGTTGTTATCAAGTTTAATCGTTCATAGAATTCTAAGAGTATAGCATATTCAAAAGCTTTACCATTAATTGTTTGATTTGCCATTTAGTATGAAGTTGTGTTTTCTAGTTGTAGAATACTTGTTTTTAATTGATCAGTTTTAGTTTCCGAGTTGATAATTTGTTGTTTTAAGCTTACAGCAATATATTTTGCCAGTCGGACAGGAACAGCATTACCAATCATTTTATAACCTGCAGCAATATGATTATAATAAAATATGAAGCTATCAGGGAATGTTTGAATTCTTGCACACTCACGTACGCTCAACCTTCTGTACAAATCCTCTTTTCCTTTTACAAACTCTCTCGAATTCTGTTCAATAAACTTCATTTTAGGTGCTTGAGGATGTAGAGGAGCATGGCGACCTCCAGCTTGAATAGTAAATGATTGTTGCTGCCAAGTTCTAACCCGATTTCGA
The DNA here is from genome assembly GCA_028708095.1 of Dysgonamonadaceae bacterium. Taxonomy (GTDB): domain Bacteria; phylum Bacteroidota; class Bacteroidia; order Bacteroidales; family Dysgonomonadaceae; genus UBA2632. The sequence goes on along the minus strand of JAQVZQ010000005.1, from coordinate 9,482 downwards.
GACATAAACATAGATGAAAAGCCTCCTGTCATGTATTCATGATTTGGCACTTTACAGTTTTCTTTATTCGTTTTATTACCTTCTTTAGCTGGAACAACTGAATCTTTTAGATCAATAATAGCTTGTTCTAAGGTAATCTTTTGCTTTATTGGGTCAGGAAATATAAAATTAAATTCAAGATCTTTCCTAATACCTACAAAAAACACCCTCTTGCGATCCTGTGGAACTTTAAAATCAGAAGCATTCAGTAATTGGAAAGAAAGATCATAACCAACACCTGCATTCTTAAATAACTCCTTTATGTTTTGCAAAGCTTCTCCATGTCTCCCTATAAGCATACCACTTACATTTTCAGCCAAGAAAAACTTTGGTTGCTTTGCTTCTAAAATTCTAATAAAATCATAAAACAATTGACCACGTTTATCATTTATTCCACGTAAAGCACCAGCTTCACTCCAACTTTGGCAAGGTGGTCCACCAATAATCCCATCACAATCTGGAACTTCACCTGATTTCACATCTGTTATACTTCTTTTGTCTAAGATTGTATTTGGATGGTTTTTTTCATAAGTCTCCCAAATATCCTTGTCATACTCGTTTGCCCAAATAACGTCGAATCCTGCTTTTTGGAATCCCAAATCAAGACCTCCTGCTCCTGCAAAAAATGATACTACTTTCATGATGCTTCCTCTATTTTAAGTTTCTTACTCAACGTCCTACGATATTCGGCTTTTTCTTGAGCCACCTTCAAAAGCTGATTAGAGCAATTGGTCTCATATATTTTTTTACCAAGTTGATCCGTTAGGTATTCTTCATCTAATTCTTTTAAGTTTAGATCAAATAATTCCGCAAGTTTTGGAAGTCGCCTTTCATCAAAATCTCGTTTGTTATTCTCTATTCTACTTAAGTTTGCAGTGTCTAAATCAAGCAGAAAAGCAAGTTCTTTAATTGTCATTCCGTTTCTACTTCTTAAACTTTTTATGTATTCTCCAAATGTTTTCATTGAGTTGTCATTTATTGACAAATTTAATCGCATTTATATTAGAAACAAAATTATTCGATAAAACTTTTACTCTTTGCGTCATTGCGAGAGAATAAATAAAATTCAATGCAAAGAGATATTTTTTTATTTCCATAACTACAAAAGTATTTGTAAATTTACGGCAATCAACCATTTAAATTTAAATTAAATATGAATGAAATTAACCAGTACGTAGAAACCCACAAACAACGTTTTTTGGACGAATTGTTTGAGCTGATTCGCATTCCATCTATTTCGTCAATTGCTGAACATAAACCAGATATGTATAAGGCAGCAGAAAAGTGGAAAGAACTTTTGTTGGCTGCAGGTGCAGACAAAGCAGAGATTTTTGAGACAGAAGGTAATCCTGTTACTTATGGTGAAAAGATAATTGACAAAAATGCTCCAACTGTATTAGTGTATGCACACATGGATGTAATGCCAGTTGATCCATTGGAATTATGGAATACCCAACCTTTTGAACCAGTTATAAAAGACGGTAAGATTTGGGCACGTGGTGCAGACGATGATAAAGGACAAAGTTTTATGCATGCCAAGGCGTTTGAATATTTGGTGCAATCGGGGAATTTATCATGCAATGTAAAGTTTTTGATTGAAGGAGAAGAAGAAATTGGTTCACCCAATTTACCTAAGTTCTGCGAAGAACATAAAGAAATGTTGAGTGCCGATATAATATTGGTATCTGACACATCGATGATTGCGCCTGATATACCTTCTATCACAACAGGCTTGCGTGGCTTGGCGTATTGGGAAGTAGAAGTAACAGGACCAAATGCTGATTTACACTCGGGCATCTTTGGTGGTGCTGTTGCCAACCCAATAAATGTGTTGGCGAAAATGATAGCACAAACTACTGATGAAAACGGACGCATTACTATTCCTAGTTTTTATGATGATGTATTGGAAGTATCAGACAAAGAGCGTGCTTTGATGGATGAAGCACCATTTGATCTCAAAGATTATAAAAAATCATTAGACATTGATGAAGTGTTTGGCGAAGAAGGTTATACAACCAATGAACGTACTGGAATACGTCCTACTTTTGATGTGTGTGGCATTTGGGGTGGATACACTGGCGAAGGTGCAAAAACAGTATTGCCATCAAAAGCATTTGCTAAAATTAGCTGCCGCTTGGTTCCCAATCAAAAGCACGAAGAGATTGCCGAACTATTTGTGAAATATTTTGAATCGATTGCACCAAACACAGTAAAAGTGAAAGTAAAATCACTGCATGGCGGTCCCTCCTATGTTTGTCCAATTGATATTCCTGCATATAGAGCTGCAGAAAAAGCATATAGTGATGTGTATGGCAAGAAGCCTATCCCTGTTAGATCGGGAGGAAGTATTCCAATCATTGCTACTTTTGAAGAAATTCTTGGCATTAAGTCCATTTTGATGGGATTTGGTTTAGGTTCAGATGCCATACATTCTCCAAATGAAAATTATCCATTGGAACAGTTCTATAATGGCATAAAGACCATTCCGTTGTTTTATGGCTATTTTGCTAAGGAGATGGGGAAATAAATAGAAGTATAATGTGTGAGAGTTTAAGGAGATAGACAGTAAACCACAAAATCCAAATCACGAGGAGATTGATTTCTCTTCGTGATTTTGTTTTTAGATACAGAGGATGATTGTTGAAGTAGAATAAGACTCTTTCCTCAGTATTATTTTGAAAAAATTAAATTCAACGTTATGGATTCATTGAAACCAATGTTTTACTTATTTCCCTCATCCTTTTCTTATCCACACCAGCTTTTGCTGCATAAAAACTCCAATTATAAACTTTATCATTAATTTCATCTATTACTTCAGCAGCCTTTTTATTGCGGATAGAGCGCCCTATTGTTAACAAGTCCTCTCTGATGATATTATCCCGTTTACCATTAATACTTAATGCATGATGACTAACCCAATCACTTCCCGGGCGATAAGCATGACATATATCATAAGCTGGAGCAAGTTCCCAACGACCACCATTTTTAAGGATAAAAGAAAAGTTTTTGGTATGGTCGTCACAGTTCCGTGCAATAACATTAAACACCATTCTACGAAACATCTGCTCTGCCTGAGGATAAGTCAATTTTAATTCTCGCATGGTCTGAAATAGTTGTTCATAACTATAACTGTTTATCCGGTTATAATCAAAATGCTTCATGGCACAAAAGGTCTGCACGTGATGTTTTGTATAACTGCCTTCTCGATCAAAACGTTTAGTCATAAAGTGTGCACGTTCGTTTTCCTCTAATAACTTGCAGGGCATCATCTCTATGCCACAGCTTAAAGCCATTAAATAGTATGCATACTCAACACGCCCATAGCCGTGAGTAGCTCCTAATTGCACCTCGCTCACACCATCAAGTTTAAGTAACCAATGTTCAAATCCTTCTGGAACTCTGGTTTGTCCTGAGCGAACTTCTCCTGTTCTCTCATTATATGCTATTACAGCCTTTGGACGCGCTCCACCCGCTGATGTGCCAATCTTTAGAATATCACGAACTGCTTTTTCTTCTTCATCTCTTAAGTTCGTAACGAAAGTTTCTTTTTTTGAAAGCATCTTTCCAGCAATCTTCACCAAACTATCTACTTCGACGGAGAAGGTATTTACATTTTCTATAAAAAATGTCGGCTCAAATTCAAGAGCTCCCATTCCTCTTTTACCAATAAAACATAACATTTCTACAGGGTTCATGCTGTTTTCAGGACGACCTTGCTGGGCTAACCACAAATTAATTAGCTCATTACCATAACGGTCAGGCAACATATCTGCGAGCAACCCTGGAAGTCCTTTAAAGGTATCATGTTCAGATTCTCTTTCTTTACGTAATTCTGGAAAAGAAAAAATTTTTTGTCCAGGAGTCAATGGCATTTTCAGAGGAGACAATTCCCAACCCAATCTCTTAAATGCAGGAGCATATTCGAAAGAAGCAATTCCTGTTCTTTCATCCCAAGCAACAGCGCCAACCTTTTCATCCCATATTTTTACAGTTGCTGTATTCATGTTTTACCAATTAATTTCTTCATTAATATCTTTAGATATATCTTTTCGTGGAACTACTCTTTGTCGCTTCTCCCTTTCAGCCCTTGCAAGAAGCAATGGACTTTGTTGAGTGACAATTGTAAATCCATCAATCACCTGTAACTGACCCAATACACGAAGCACCTGAATAAGAGTAGCCACTGTCACAATCTCACCCCTTTCCAGAAGGCTTAGTGTTGAACGACTGATTCCTGCATCTGTAGAGAGTGATGCCTGTGTTTTATTTTGTTCAATTCTATGATGCCTAACAAACTTTCCAATTTGTCGGACTATTTGATCGTCACTCAGGGCATTCCAGTTTTTGTGTGATATTTCATTCATTGCTTAATGTTTATTTAATTATAGCGAATGTAAGTTCATACAAATATACTATTTCTTTTATAAAATGCATCACTTTTCATTCATTACATACTATAATCTTACGTAATGAATGATAAAACATTCACACTGAACATTAAAACAGGAGCGAAGACTTAATTATTTTTGATTCTGTGCTATAGATACGCAAGCAATATAACGGGTATCTTTGTCAACAGGAGTCAGAGATAAGTAACCGTTTTTAATTTTACCGTTCTCTATTGCCAATGGATACTTAGATTGCATTGTACGTACAAATTGCTGCGCTTCAGTTTCATGCTTGAAATAATTTATAGAGAACACACCAGTAGAGCCCTTGTGAACAAATCTTTGATGTACACGGTGGGCAACAATCCCCATATTCATGCGCACATTTACCTCAACACAAGGTTGTAATTGATAGGTAGAATCATTTGTTTTGCAAATCATCATGTCCACGCCCAAGAAGCCACGATAGAGTGGAAAATAAGTGGACAGTTTCTTTTCAAGTGCTGTTCTCAATTGATTTAAAACATCGAAAGAAACATACTTTGACAACACATTTTCAATTTCAGAATCGGGTAATAGTATATTGCCAATATATGCCCCCGATGCAGCTGCTTGAAACAATGAATAACCTACAAATTGAATACCATTATCTGTTACTTCAAATTCCATTGCAAAATCTTGCACTTTATTAAGCACTGGTTCTATCACTACCCCACCCTGGGTATTTATTACCCGCTTGCACCAATCAATTTGCTTATCAGTGATAGCTCCTTTAATCCAAACAATTCCTTTACCACTACCCGAGTATGGCATCTTTAGCACTTGATCTACTTTAGTTGAGTAGACATAGTCAAGCAGCGTGTTAATATCAGAATAAAAGTATGATTCACCACAGAAAAATGCATTCAATTTCTTAAGTTCTGCCAATAAACTAACAGCATTTTGTCTGCTTGAATAATTGCGTATAAGTTGTATATCACCAATAGATGGCAGTAATTGTTCTTCCACACCCTTTTCAATAAATTGTTTTCTTACAGAGGGGCTCCACCCCCAAGGCTTTATTATCCGACCAGTATATTTGGTCAATTCGGCAAAAGAGATGAGGGTGTTATTGAAAGGCAATTTCTCTTTTAAAAACTGGAGATGTTTGAGATTTAAACCGCCTTCGGCAATAACAAAAGCTTCATCTGAAGCATACCATATTGGGAGCAGCGATAAATCACTCCTTAATTTGCGCGCCGATGCGGGTGCTGTGAAATTAGGATTGAAATTGGCAAGTGCCAAGTCGTTATCGGGATTGAATAGATACATAGGATGTAAAAGTAAGAAAAAACCGTCAAATGTCATTGAGACATTCAACGGTAATATTGTAAAGTTGATTTGTGTTGACAAACTTATTTGTACTCTTTTACTTCGACCTCTCCCTTAAGTACCAGCAAAGCATTTTCAGCTAATGCACGCATTTCATCTTCTCCTGGATAAATATGTACAGGAGCAATTTTATATACCCGCTCGATAATCATATTAGTAAACCATTTACTGTTAGCCATTCCGCCAGTTATCAATATGGCATCAACATCACCTTTCAACACCGTTGAAAAAGCACCAATTTCTTTTGCGGTTTGATAAGCCATTGCTTCCATCACATTGTAGCTGTTTTGATCTCCTGCTAAAGCTGCTTTCTCTACCTCATAAGCATCGTTGAGGCCAGTGTATGCAAACAATCCTCCTTTACCAGTTATCATTGACTTCATTTCCTCAAAAGTATAATCTCCACTAAATGCCATTTTCAACAGTGACCCAACTGGAAGCGAGCCTGAGCGCTCAGGTGAAATAGGACCATTGCCGTCTAATGCCTGATTAACGTCTATGACACGTCCTTTGCGATGAACACCTATTGAAATACCTCCACCTAGATGTGCAACAATAAGGTTTAAATCTTCATACTTCTTATTAATTGATTTGGCATGGGTGCGTGCAATAGCCCTTTGATTGAGTGCATGAAAAGCGGAGGTTCTTTGAAAAAGAGGATGCCCAGAAAAACGTGCAATGGGCTCGAGCTCGTCAACAACGACAGGATCAGCAATATACGCTTTTGCATCGGGCAGTTGTTTTGCTATATTATCAGCAATTAAAGCACCCAAATTACTCGCATGCTCACCATTCTTACCCTCAATTAATTCTTTCTTCATTAGTTCGTTTACACGATATACCCCTGCCGGTATAGGTCTTACGAATCCTCCACGTCCAATCACAATTTTAATCAAATCTAATCTGACATCAGCATTTTTCAGCTCTTCATAAATAATGTCTCTACGATAATCGCATTGATCAGTAATTTTCTCAAATTTACTCAACTCTTCAGCTGAATGACGAATTGTTTTCAAGAAAACAACAGTGTCATATTCATATACTGCTATTTTAGTAGATGTGGAGCCTGGATTAATGGCTAGAATTCTTGCATTGTGAATCATAGTTATTTTGTTAAGTTGTTTTTATTAATCCATTGCAGCGGCAAGAGCAATTGAAAGCATTTTACTTGTTTCTGAATCGGAACGAGATGTCAGCACAATAGGTACAGCAGCTCCCATAACAACAGCTGCGGAGGTAGCACCTCCGAGAAAGTTAAGCGTTTTGTAAAAAATATTACCTGCCTCTATATCGGGTACAAGAATTATATCGCAATCTCCTGCCACTTCACTTACTATTCCTTTGTGATTTGCTGCTTGTTTATTCACTGCATTGTCAATAGCCAAAGGTCCATCCACAATACAACCACTAAGCTGTTTGCGTTCGCTCATGCTTTTCAACATAGCGGCATGAACGGTCGCTTCCATTTTAGGGTTTACAGTTTCTACTGCAGCAACAACCGCGACTTTTGGAGTTGTGATTCCAATATTGTGACATGCCTCAACTGCATTATTAAGGATATGTACTTTGGTTTCGAAATCTGGAGCTATATTCATAGCAACATCGGTAACACATAATAATTTATGATAGCAAGGTGATTCAAAAAAGGCAACATGACTAAGTATATTGCCTTTACGCAAACCGTTATCTTTATCAAGAACTGCTTTCAACAAAGATCCTGTATTAATAAAACCTTTCATCAAGATATCAGCTTCTCCATTTTTAATCATCGTAACAGCTATCCTTGCTGATACATCTGCTCCATTTTCATTATGAACAATCTGGATGTTACTCAAGTTGAAGTCGATTGATCGTGCAATCTTTTCAATCTTGTCTTTATCTCCAATTAAGATAGGTGTAACAATGCCTTCCTCTATGGCAGATTTCAACGATTTCAATACCGCTTCATCTTCCGCAGCTGCTACTGCTAATCTACGGATAGGTTTGTTTTTTGCTTTCTCTATTAGCTCTGACAGTTTGTGAATCATACTATGTCTAGTTGTATAGTTTAAAGAAATGGTTGTTCAAAAATAACGAAAATATATGGAAACTAATTGAGAGAAGATATTATTTGTACTATCAATATACTTCTCATATTATCCTTTAAATACATATACTGTATCTAAAACCGCTCTTAACATTGAGCAAATAAAAATAAAGGTTCCCATTAGGTCATAGATTTAGTTTTGTATTATATATTTGTGTCAATAGTGTTTAATAAGCTATATTTATGTTCTCGTTACAATATATTGTACAAAACGCACTTTAAATTAAACATAAGAAAGCCGAATTAGTTTTAAAAGAACTCTTTTTACGATTATAATTTACACATACATATCTTTGGTTATAAAAAACTGGACTAACATGAATAGACGTAACTTCATAACATATACAGCTTTGCTTGGAGGTTCAACCCTTCTTAAGGGAAATACATTAACGCCAAGACCTAACAAATCATTTAGCAGAAAAAGCAATCATCAATCAATTGAAAAAGAAGCTGCAGCTGATGTGGTAATTATTGGTGGTGGATTAGGAGGTTGTGCATCTGCTATAGCAGCTTGTAGAAATGGTCTTTCAGTTATTCTTACAGAAGAAACAGATTGGATTGGTGGGCAACTTTCTCAACAAGGTGTGCCACCCGATGAACATCAATGGATAGAAACACATGGAGCTCCTTCTTCTTACAGAGAATTTCGAAATAAAGTAAGAGAATACTATAGAAGGAATTATCCATTAACTGCTGAAGCTAAGAAAAGAGAAAATTTAAACCCAGGAGATGGAGGTGTTTCACGCTTATGCCACGAACCCAGAGTAGCTGTATCGGTTTTAACAGAAATGTTATTACCATATATAAGTACAGGGAGATTAAAATTATTGACTGAATATAAAATAAGAAAAGCAGATGTTGTTGGCGATTCAGTTAAAGCCCTTGAAGTGGTATCGCTAAAAACAGAAAATGCAATGGTTTTATCTGCTCCTTATTTTGTTGATGCAACAGAATGCGGTGATCTATTGCCAATAACTGGCACTGAATACATAACAGGCACTGAAGCAAAAAGCCAGACAAATGAACTACACGCACCAGAAAAGGCTGATGCACAAAACAATCAAGCTTTTACTGTTTGCTTTGCGATGGACTATCAACCAGAGAGGAACAATGTTGCAGACCGTCCAAAAAATTATGACTTTTGGCGTAATCTTGTTCCTAAAATGGAGCCAGCATGGTCAGGTAAGTTGTTAGATCTAACATACTCTGACCCTCGCACATTAAAACCCAAGAAATTAGGATTTCATCCTGAAGGAAAAAGATTAGGAAGCACTCTCAATTTATGGAATTACAGACGAATTATTAATAAAAACAATTTTGTGAACGGTACATATGATAGTGATATAACCATTGTAAATTGGCCACAAAATGATTATATGTTAGGAAACTTAATTGATGTTTCAGAAAAAGAGTTCAACAAGCATGTCACTGCAGCTAAAGAGCAAAATCTATCTCTCTTCTACTGGTTACAAACCGAAGCTCCACGACCTGATGGAGGACAAGGGTGGCCAGGCCTCAGATTAAGAGGAGATATAATGGGCACAGAAGATGGAATGGCCAAATATCCTTACGTAAGAGAAGCAAGAAGAATTAAAGCA
>JAQVZQ010000159.1 GCA_028708095.1 Dysgonamonadaceae bacterium | reverse complement strand
TGCGTGTTTCTGATATACAAATTGATTCAGAGCGTGATTGGGAAAGTGGGGAATATTGCTTTCGTGTGGCAAGTCCAATTCTTATTAAAAGAACTCTTGATTACAATAATATAAAGTTTTATACTTATGAAGATGCTGAATGTGGAGAATTAATGACAGACACTTTGAAAAACAAAATGAGCGTTGCTGGTCTTCCTGCAGATGAAACTCTATCAGTTGAGTTTGATATGAGCTATTATAATAAGAAGATAAAATTAGTAGATATACATGGTATAAAGAATAAGTGTAGTATGTGTCCAATTATTATTAAGGGCCAACCAGAGTCAATAGAATTTGCTAGGAACGTCGGAATAGGAAATTCAACTGGTTCTGGATTTGGGTCTATTTATTAATTAAATAATAGTAAGTGATATGATTTATGTTGTAAAATTTTCAGGCCCTTTTGGTTTTATAAAACCTTGGACTGCAGTGAGAGATAGTGAAACTTTTTCTCAGCAATTTCTTACTCCATCGATTGTGGAGGGAATTGAGAAGAAATTGTTTCCGGAACTGCTAAATTCTAAAGGGATTTATAAAATCATTTCCCACAGGTTGAATTATAAAGGATTAGATATTCAGCAAGAACGAACTTGGTCGAAGGGAGGAATTAAAGTTTATAAGGAAAAGAAAATCTATAAGACTAATCAAGGAATAATTGATAGAGGGGTAATGCTGGAACCTCATCTTTATTTATCGTTTTCGAGTTTAGATGATGCACAGATAGCTTTTAAGCAAACAATCTGTTTGGCTAGAAATGAAGATTTACTTTTTCCCACTGATTTGCTTGAACTTACTTTTGAAGATTTTCAAAAAATAGAAGGTTTTGAGTTGAAGTTTTCTGATGAAAACAACGGATTTAAGGTTGGTCATAATAGATTTGACTATTCAGAACCAATGTTTGGGGAATTAATAGTGGTAGGTAATCCTATTAGGAATGAGTGATGCAAATGAAATATTAGCAAAGAGTGAGGATTATGGTCGTTTGTCGCTTTTAGAACACTCTCGCTATGTTGCAGAAATGATTGAGGTCATTTCTGAAGGCTTTTCGTTTCCTTTTGATAAACATTTGGCTGTCAAAGGAGCTATTTTGCACGACTTGGGCAAAGCTCATCCTCATTTCCAAAAAAGAATCAAAGGTTATCGACCTTTATCTCTGATAGAGAAAAGAAGATTTGACAAGTTTAAGCATCGACACGAGATTTCTTCATTAGCCTTTCTACCAGCTTTTCCAAAAGAAGAGTGGAATGTGCTGATTGAAATGGTCGTTGCTCATCATAAATCTATAGAGAATGATAAAAATAAAAAAGGCATTATTGATTTTGATGATTGGTCAGAAAATAATCAATGGATTAATGACCATCTTTCTGATTGGGCCAGTTGGCTCCCTATAGGCTTAAAGATATTGAAAGACTTTAATTTTGTTTGTGAAAACATTATGTGGGAAGAAGCCGAAGAGGCACTTACATATAGTTTGCAATATTGTCAAAATTTAGGTTCTGGTTGGTCTGAATGGAGGGGAGTATTAAAAGCTGCAGACCATTACGCTTCTGCATTTAATGGTAAATATGTGGATAGGCTTGAACCTCTATTTAAAATTCCAGATTTAAGTTTTTATCAAGATTCATCAAGAAGATCTGAATTGTATTCGTTATCACTTGTGGATACACAAGATACAAGGAAACATACGATTGTGGTTGCACCTACTGGTGCAGGGAAAACTGACTTTCTGCTGAAAAGAACAAAAGGTAGAGTTTTCTACACTTTGCCCTTTCAGGCATCTATTAATGCTATGTATGATCGGTTTAAAGATACTATTGAGCCTAAAGAAGGTATTCGTTTACAACATGGAACTTCAAAAATAAAAGTTGGAGATAATTTTGATGAACAATTGGAACAATCGTTAGTTGGGGCTTCTGTAAAAGTCTTAACGCCACATCAATTAGCTGGAATTATCTTTGGTGTCAAAAACTTTGAGAGTATTATACTTGATATTCAAGGCTGTGATGTTATTTTGGACGAGATTCACACTTACAACGATTTGTCTCAATCAATGGTTCTAGAAATCGTTAAAGCTTTAATCCACTTTGATTGTCGCATTCATATTGGCACTGCTACTATGCCTTCTCCTTTATACAAAGCTGTTTTAGAGATATTGGGAGGAAAAAAAAGTGTCTATGAAGTAAGTCTCCCGAAAAATGAATTACAACAATTCAATAGACACCGTATTTTTAAGCATAATTCTGATTTTGCAAGTGAAGAAATTCAGGATATTTTGCATAAAGGAGTGTTTGATGATGAAAAAGTTTTGATTGTTTTTAATACTGTGAAAGCTGCTCAAAGTGCTTTTCAAAAGATTACAGAAGATGAACGTTACTATAACGTAGATCAAATGCTTATTCATAGCAGATTTATGCGAAAAGATAGAGTTGCACTTGAACAAAAATTGAAACATCAGTTTAATGAAAGCTCAAAAGGTTGCATTGTTATTTCCACACAAGTTGTAGAGGTTAGTTTAGATATTAGTTTCGATAGGATGATTACAGAAGCTGCTCCATTAGATAGTTTAGTTCAACGCTTTGGTAGGGTGAATCGTAAACGAACTAAGGAAACTATTGGATGCCTAAAACCGATTCATGTGTTAAGTCCTAAAACAAACACTTTACCTTACAATAGAGAGACAGTTTGTAAAAGTTATGACCTGTTACCTGAAAATGGAGTTGCTTTTCAGGAGAAGAAGTTGCAAGATTTGATGGATAAAATCTATGTCGATATAGAATTGAAATCAATTGATGTTCATTTGAGATTCCAAAACAATGAGTTTCGAATGAAGAAATTAACCGATAATCCAAAATCGGTTTTAATTGAAGCTTTGGAAGTAGATGGCGCTACCTGTATCTTGGAAAGCGATAGAGATACTTATATAAAAACGGATTGGAAAGAGCGAATAGGATTAGAAATTCCGATTAGTTTTAAGACACTTAAATACTATTCCAAGCATTATGAACAATTAGATGGTATTGGCTCTAACCCTTTTGTTGTTCCGCAAGACCTAGAAGAGTATAATTTATATGGATTAAAATTAGTAGAACCTGATAATTTTTTATAACAATGTACACAAGTTATATAGGCGAGCACTTTGTCGAATTATACAATAAGAAGTTGAATCAAGAACATACGCCTGAAAGTTTTTTTGAGGAGGTTATGTTTCCGCTATTTTTCAATGATGAAAAGCATTTGATGGAAGTTCATAATTCGTCTTTTGCAAAGCAGATGAAGGTTAGTAAAACTTTAAAAGAAGAACACCCTTCTAAAAATAATAATGAAATAAGACTTATACGCCTGCAAAAAGCTATAAATACAGAAAAACCATATGGAGGTACATTTGTAGGATATGGTGCGAAAGAAATAACTAGAGAAACTTCTGGCCAAATGACTGATTTGCTAGATTATCAAGCTAGTAAAAATGAAATGTACGCTTCTTGGGTTGGACAAGCTTTAGCTATTGGGATTAGTGGCGGCTATGTTTTCCTCTTAAATGACGATGATATCTTATGGAAATTATTTTACGGCTGGAAACACTATAGAAAGTTCCTTAGGCAAACACCAAATCTTAAAGACAGACAGATTGAGACGTGGAATGGTAATTGGTTGGAGCATGCTGTATCTGAAAAGTTTGATTTAGCCAATCCGTTTATTGGATTTTCTATTTATCCAGAAAGTGTATTAGGCAAACTCGCTATTCCAACCGTTTCTTGGAGTGAAATGTTTTTCAAGCTCTCCAAGTTTATGAATCAAAAAGAAATAATCATAAATGCTTATAGCCTATCAAAAAAAAATAAAACCCTTGGTTTTATTAAAGTGTTATTGCACGAGGTACAGAAACCTATCGAATACAAACATATATTATTTGACTTTAAAGATTTCAAAAACGAAATAACTGAGGAAGATATAGTAAAGTTTGAAACCTTTTACAACTTTAGCTCTGCTTGTCAAATGGGTACTATTGGCTTGAAGGGATTAGAACCAAGAGGTTTAAGAAGTTTTATGCCAAAAGGATCAATGCCTTTTGCGCAAGGAAATGAATTGAATTTTGAGAAAGAAAAATCTTACTTTTTATATGAAATTTATCAAATATGGATTATGGCAACACTTAACAAAACACAATTATTAGAGTTAGCATCCAAAACAGCTTCTTTATTACATAATTTAGAAGGATTAGATGAACGTGGCAAAAAACAGTTGTCCACTCTATCAACGGAAACTAGAGAAAGTAAAAACATCAAACAGTTTATAGAAAACTTGGCTAAAATTCTTGATGTTGTGAAAGTTGAAGATAAAGTAATAATAAGAGAGGTGGTGCAAGAAACTTTAGCTATGCCTTCTGATAACTATCCGCTATTTATTACCTTAATACGATTTGAATATAATTATTTAAAAACTAAATCATTTTGATATGAAATCACCATTTATTTATTTAAGAGGACTACGCCATGTTGATCATACTGTTTTTGCTGTTAGCAATGGGCAAAAATATTACTACGATTCTCAATTTAATAAAAAAATTGCCTATTCAAGTGGTCAACAAGTGAAACGTTCTATTATAGAGGGTTTAAATTTACCTTTTGCGGCTATAACTTTCAATTGGGTAATTGATAAAAAAGGAGAAGCAGGACAGAAAGAGCCTCATTCACCATGCGACCCAAGTTTTGCAGACCAACTTATAGGTGGATATATGAAAGCAGAATCAGGACAAATGACAGTAAAAAGAAGAAGTCCACTTTCAATATCAGCTATGCGTCCCGTTCATCCATTGCTTGGAGGTTTAGAAGGTGAGAAAGAACCTATAGTTTTTGACCGTTCAAATAGACCAGAAAAGCATATTGTGAAGGTTTCAACATTGGATGAAAAAGGAAACAGGGTAGAAATTCCTTCAGAAGAATTAGAGGAATGGCTGTCAACAAATAGAAGAAGCTTAGGACCCAAGTATTATAATAATGATAATAACAAAGCTTTAACCCGTGCATCTGGTCTATTTGTCTATGATATTGCTATTGATTTACGCACTCTCTTCTGTGTTTCTACTAACAAATTAGAACCAGAATTATTTCCAGAGATAGAAGAAAAATTAAGGAAAGAAGGCTGGAAAGAATCAGAAAATATATTTGGTAGATGCTTGATTTGTCCAAAAAAACAAAGAGAAGAAATTATTAAGAAATTGGCTCATTCTTTAATCAATTGGCGAATCACTTCTAATCAATCACGAACATTTAGTCCGATGGAAACTTTAGCTGTTGCTATAAGTGATAATGCAAATCAAATCACTTTTGCCATAAGAGGTGAATTGCGTGATGATACGGAAAGACCAACTGCTAGCCCCAAAATTGATAAAACAGCTAAAGCATCAATTTTTGTTACTCCAGTTGCAAATGCTTACATTCAAGGTGAAATAGGTAGTGCAGATGCACTGGAAAAAGCAGAGCAAAAGATATTTGATTTAATAATGGCCTATGATTACGAACGTGAAATCTAAAAAGAAATTTTGAATAAGAATGAGGAGAGGTAAAGTCAAACCTTGACTCTCTTTTATCTAACATCAAACACAATGCATTCCACTGGCACCCACTTCAACTACTACCAAGTTTGTAAACGAAAGCTTTGGCTATTTGCAAACGGAATAAATATGGAGCACACTTCTGACTTGGTTTACGATGGCAAGTTGATTCATGAGAGCACTTATCCACAACGTTCAGAGAGGTATGAAGAGTTAGCGATTGAAGGAATAAAAATTGACTTTTATGATGCTCGCAACAAAGTAATCCATGAAATAAAACGCTCTGACAAAGTGGAACGGGCGCACGAGTGGCAGGTGAAATATTACATGTACGTTCTGGAGCGAAATGGAGTTGAGGGAGTGACTGCAATTTTGGAATATCCAACAATGCGACATACCGTAGAAGTTTTGTTTACGGATGTTGACAGAGAGCGGATTAAGGAAATAGAAAAAGAAATAATCAGTCTTATTCATTCTGAGGAGTGTCCTCCAACAATTAATGCTAAAATATGTAAGAGTTGTAGCTATTATGAGTTTTGCTATGTCAATGAAAAATAAATTGTAGATTATGAAAAAGACATACTATTTATTCAATCCTGGGACTTTGCAACGCAAAGACAACACATTGAAATTTACACCTTCTGTCGAGGATGGAAATGGAATAGAACGTGATGGTCAGCCTCGTTATTTACCAGTTGAAGACATCGCCGAATTTTATGCTTTTGGATCTCTCAATGCAAACAGTGCTCTTTACAATTTTCTGGGACAGAAAGATATTAGCGTTCATTTTTTCGATTATTATGAAAACTATACTGGTTCGTTTATGCCACGTGATAGTTTGCTCTCGGGCAAAATGATTTTGGCACAAACAAGCTATTATCAAAATAAAAAGAAACGAATTGCTATAGCACGCCAATTTGTTGACGGTGCTGCCTTTAATATCTTGAAAAATCTGAAGTATTATAATACACGTGGAAAGGAGTTGGATGAAATTATCCAAAAAATAGAGCAATATGCTTCACAAACTGCACTGGTTGAAAGGGTGGATGAACTAATGGGTTTAGAGGGGAATATTCGTCAAACATATTATAGCGCCTTTAATCAGATAATCAATGACTTTGTGATGGGTGCAAGAACAAAACAGCCACCTGGAAATGAAATTAATGCCTTGATCTCTTTTGGCAATATGATGTGTTACTCGCAGTGTCTGAGGGCAATTCATCAAACACAATTGAATCCCACAATAAGCTACCTGCACACTCCTGGCGAACGTCGATATTCATTGGCATTAGATATTTCTGAGATTTTCAAACCTATATTGGTAGATCGTGTTATTTTTAAGCTTTTGAATAAAAAAGAGCTTCAATCTAAGCATTTTGATAAGAAACTCAATAGCTGTTTGTTGAATCCAAAAGGAAAAATGATTTTTGTGAAAGCATTTGATGAACGGCTTACCGAAACATTTCAACATCGATCGTTGAAACGGAAAGTAAGCTACAAACATCTCATGAAATTAGAATGTTATAAACTTGCCAAACATTTGCTTAACATAGAAGAGTATAAACCCTTTAAAATGTATTGGTGATGTATGTTATATTAGTGTATGACATGGGTGAAAAGCGAGTAGCTAAAATGTTGAAGCTTTGCAGGAAGTATTTGAATTGGATACAAAATTCCGTTTTTGAAGGTGAGATTTCAAATGTTAGATTAAAAGAACTAACTTTGAGAGCTGAAGAGATGATGGATTTGGAAACTGATAGTTTGATTATTTTTTCGAGTCGCACAGAAAAGTTTTTAGATAAACAAATCATTGGAAAAGAACGGAGTAGTATAGATAACTTTTTATAATGGATTGTCGAAGTAGTACAATCAACCATTTATAGATTGATAAGCTTACTTGATATGTTCTTTGACATATTGAGAATCATTACATTATATAGGTTGTCGATTGACGAGTGTTTTTATATCATTGCCTATCGACAACTATTCTATCATAAAACTGACTGTTTTAGAATTTAACATGACTGATAATCAGTTATTTTTTCAGTCGTCTTTGACGACTTTTAATTGCACCTAATGGAATTGAAATTTCTTTCTTGCTGTGTAGCAATATTTTCTTTATATTCTTTTAATTGCACCTAATGGAATTGAAATTAGGTTCTTTCTTATTAGGATAAAAACGTTACATTCTTTTAATTGCACCTAATGGAATTGAAATCACACATGATTACGTTATAGTTGTTGTTCATATCACTACTTTTAATTGCACCTAATGGAATTGAAATCTCTCAACAGTTGTGTAATACGCATTACCCTGCTCACTTTTAATTGCACCTAATGGAATTGAAATTTAAGCTACTTTGATTTATATGTTTACCTGAGAATCTTTTAATTGCACCTAATGGAATTGAAATACTATTGGGCCGTTATTCGGAAGTTTTAAATTACACTTTTAATTGCACCTAATGGAATTGAAATTATGGTTTATTCCTCGAAGAAGTAGAAAATATAAACTTTTAATTGCACCTAATGGAATTGAAATAAAGCAACCGTGCTTAATTATAAAACTGGTAGCATCTTTTAATTGCACCTAATGGAATTGAAATTTGTGTAGGAGTGTGTTGTCGTGTATCAACTCTTGCTTTTAATTGCACCTAATGGAATTGAAATCAAAGAGGGTGTCGAAGGCATCGGTGATGTGGGTCTTTTAATTGCACCTAATGGAATTGAAATTGAATTGGTCGCC
>JAQVZQ010000158.1 GCA_028708095.1 Dysgonamonadaceae bacterium | reverse complement strand
CTATAAAAAGAACCTAAATTATAATTAAACATACCTGTTTCACTTGTTGCATGTGCATCACCACCATATCCAAAACGTTCACGCTGTGGACAATCTACAATGTATCCACCCAAGGAGAGATTTTGAAAAGTCCAAAGTATGCGGTCGTACATCCAATTCTGCAACGAATCAGAACACTCAAATGTTGTAGTCGTATCAAACCCAGTGCGCACTTGCCAACCTTTAATATCAGAGAGTTGAGGTTTAGTTTTCAATCCTTTTATTGTAATCCATCTTCCAGATGCATAGTTAAAGCGGTGACGAAAAGCTCCTTTACCCGAATTATCTATAATATAAGCACTATGATTGCCGAAAGTCATTTCGTCTTGCTCTCGTTCAGAGTAAAGAAAACTAATAGTATCGCCCTGACCTCCTTGTACTTTAATTTGCGACCATCCTGCAAAATTCACACCCATATCTACTCTATAAGAACCATCGGAACGATTCTCTATACGAATAGGATTAATCTCTTCAAACAATTGATTCGGCTCAACTTGCTGAGATGACAATAGCAACTTTGGATTATAAGTAACAACAGGTATCCAAGAGCTATCATCATACTTTACTGTATTCCAATTTTCAATTTCCTTGTTAGCATCATATATTTCACCACCATAGTTATGCATTTCCCATGTTCCCAATAGCTTGTTCGGACTCGGATGTGTTTTCCAAGATGCATCTGTTTCTATCCGTGTCATTTTTTGTCCAATTCTGTTATATACATCTCCCTGTGCAATAACAATAGGAGTTCGCGGTTTATCTGATGTAATATAGGGAGCGTAAATAGACCAAGAAGCACCCAACCAGAGAGCAATTACATTTTCACCCTGTTTTAAATTGTCTGCAATATCGTAGGCAATGTATCTTGCTCGTTTTGTATGATCGGTAACAGCAGGAGCCAACACATGATTTCCAATTTTTTGTCCGTTTACATAGAGTTCATGGTATCCAACAGAAGCGATAAAAAGCGTTGCTTTTTCAGGAGTGTCATCCAAATAAATTGTTTTACGCATCCAAGGATCATCTATATTAGAGTTTCCTTGCGATGGATTGAAAAGTTGTGAAGTGCCAATCCATTTAGCTGTCCATTCGTTTTGGGAGAAAAGCCCCGTGCTCCACTGCGAAATTTCACTCCATGAAGATGTGCGACCATTCTCATCTTTCACACACACTTTCCAGTAGTAAGTCCGATCTGAAAGCAAAGGATTTCCTTCGTAAGTAATTAGTTGCATGTTGTCGGAGACAACCCACTCGCTGTTCCACATATCACCGATATTGTTTTTTAGTTTGTCTATTGAGCGACTCACCAAAATAAGATAGGACTTTTGTCTTTGCCCATGACTTGCCGTATCAGTAACCTTAAGCTTCCAACTAAATCGAGGGTAAAGTTCATCCAGCCCTTGAGGATTTTTTAGGTATTCACACTTTATACTAATAGGACGGATGCTAGCCGAGTTATTTGAAAAAACTGACAATGATATAATAAATAAAAATACCGAAAAGATGCTTTTTGTTTTCATGAGTTACAAATAAAAATGTATTGATTAAGCTGATTACCATTATTTGTTTATAAACACCTCATTTTTATCTGCCACATATGCTTGTGTACTTACAGAATATTCTTTTCCCTTATCATCCATATAAATCAAATCAACATAGAAAGCACGAAACCCACTCTTTGGATATTTCAATTTTACATGCAACTTTGATTTGTCTCTCTTATTTAATTCAATGTTATCTGACTCCCATTTAGCTTCACGAAAGTCTCTACTATTTGAGGTGGATGTCCAAAAAACACCTCGCACCAATTGATTGGGAGTCGCTTTTACAGTTAGGTGAATTCTATTCCATCTCTCTTTTAACGCCCACGAATAAACGGGGAGTGGTTTGTTAGCTAAATTTAAAGCAAAGAAAGCACTCAATGCACTTAGTGCTTGCTTCTTGTCGCCTAAACCATGTCCAGCATTAGCAACATAATGTAATAAATTGTTTCCTGGAATGTCATCAATATAATGTTTCACAGCATCTATGGTCCAATAAGGATCATTTGTACCAAAGAAAATCATTTTAGGTATTGTTAGTTTATGCCTGTAAGAATAAGGATCAATCATTTCCACAACAGCTTTGCCAAAGGGACTATTCACAGCTTGTGGAATTTCTAGTTTCACATAGTCATCTATTTCTTTACTAAACTGACCATACACTTCTTTTTGGTAGTTCAACGTCGCAGGCATGTTTAGCATATCTATCACCACTGGTGCAATTGCCACCACTCTTTCATCTTCTATAGCACCTGTTAACCATGTTGTCCAACCACGTTTGGAAAAACCTGATACAACAAAACGATTGAGCTTATGACTCAATGTTTCGGAAGCAAACTCTTGAATAGCATCCATTGCTTTGCTTGCACTTTTAACCATAGGAAAAAGTAATGGCCAAGTGTAGTCATTATCCTTTCTAAATTCATTTAAGGTATAAGAGATCAATGCATCTTCGTATAAATCATCATACAATGGTTGATTGGGCACTTGACGAAGTAATCCTACTACTGCTCTATTATTTTCAGCTAAGGATGCCATTTGTTGTGATTCTCTTTCATTCTGATTTGATATTTTTGGCTCATTGTCTTTTATCGAGCTACCCGTTATAAACAACAATGCTCCATCGTAATCAATCACTTTTGGTGCAAAAATAATTAGCTCATGCTTCCAAAGAATTCCTTGCCATTTTTGGGAGGTCAACAAAATAGAGTAAGCTGTTACATTATCTACAGGGTAAGAATCTCTTATTTCCCATGCAAATGTAGCGTCTTCTATATTCAAGTAGTTTTGCAGCGCAGTTTGTGGAGTTATTGGCGGTTGTCCAACAATACCAATAAGAGATAATAAGAATATTGAAAAAGTAAGAAGCAATTTTTTGATAGTCATGACTCAGTAAGTTAGAATGTTATTTGATTTATTGTAAAATCTATTTCATTACTATAATCAGAAAAGTTAAACACTTCTATATATTAAAATCTTATACAAACATTCATGAGCTTTATAAATTTACTAAAGCTCAAATATCATAATGTTTTTAAAATAAGCTTGATCCCCATGATCCTGTAAAAGAATATGACCTTCTACTTGTTTACCAAAGCCCTCATAATCTTTAAACTTGGTACTTTCAATTTGTTGGGCAAATTTCTCTGTATTAATATCAACTTCAATCACTTTTTCTCCATTTAGCCAATGCACAACATTGCCATCCTTTACACGTATATGAAGCGTGTTCCATTCTCCAGCTGGATTTAATTTTTTGTTTTCATCAGGTGCTTCTAACAGATATATCGCTGCAGTTGAACCTTTCTCATCTTCAAACCCTGCTATTTCGTCTTGTTTAGAGTCATCAATTATCTGATATTCAAATCCAACTAAATAATTTTTGCCTGTTTCTTTGTGCTTCAGTTTATTTACAAAGTATTTTACTCCAGTATTTGCATGACTAGTATACTTAAACTCCATTTTCAATTCGAAGTTAGTATATTTCTTTTTTGTAATTATGTCTCCTCCTTTTCTTCCAGGAAGAACCGTGAGTACGTCTTCATCAATTTCCCAACCTTCTTTTGGAAATTCTTCTTTACTGCTACTTATCCAATTAACAGTGTCGTTAATTGTAACAAAAAGAGATTTCCATACAATCTCTTTTTCAGCAGTAGCATCGCCTTCTTTTTTATTTGAAGTGCAATTTAGATTTACACCGAGTAATACAAAAATGATAAAAGTAATGAATAGATTTAGTCTCATAATAATAAAATTTTTAATGATATGCTTACTCCAAAATGTCAATTCATCTGTTTCCACACCTACACCCTATCTAAATTTAAGGAACTTTTCGCTAAGTGATTTCAGAGAAGACCTAATGATTATATATATTTATTGTATATATATTGTAAAAGTAACAATAAATTTGAAATTATGAAATCTTTTTAATCATGGTTTAGAAGTTTATTTTATTAATAAACATGGGATTAAACTGTAGGTTTTATGGAATTAATGCAACTCACTTATCACGCAATCATTAATTTTATTTTCACACCAATTCACCAAACTTTCCTTCACGAAATTCCAAATACGTCTCTTTCAGCTCTCCTTCTGTATTCATCACAAATGGACCTCGAGCGGCAATAGGTTCATCAATCGGCTCTCCACTCAACACCAACACCAAGGCATCAGTAGTAGCCTCAACCTGAAAACCATCTCCATCATTTGCCATCAACACCAAGTTATCGGTGGGAACATTGTCTGTATTATTTACTATAATGTTGCCTTCAACAACTAACAGAATTGTGTTGTAATTGGCTGGAAATGTAAAGTCTGCTTTTGCACCCCTCATTAATCTGCCATTCAACATATGGATAGGTGTAAATGTAGAAGCTGCTCCAGTAATACCCTTATATTCTCCCGCAATTATTTCTATTTCGCTTTGGGAGTTTTCTAATCTATATCGTGGAATGTCTGCATTTATGATAGCTTGGTATTTTGGTGAACTTGCTTTGTCTTTCTTTGGAAGATTCACCCACAATTGCACCATTTGGAAGGCCCCACCCTGTTTACTCCATTCTGATTCGTGAAACTCTTTGTGTAATATACCGCTGGCGGCAGTCATCCATTGCACATCGCCCTCACCTATCACACCACCACCTCCATGACTATCGTGATGTGCCACTTTGCCTTTATAGGCGATAGTTACTGTTTCAAAGCCTTTGTGTGGGTGTGGGGCCACTCCTCTTGGGGTGTCGGTAGGCGAAAAATAAAACTTGGACGCATAATCTAACAAAACAAAGGGAGTCATACGATCCATATCTAAACGATAAAGGCTGGGAATAAAATTGTGAACTCTGAAAGCATCACCTACATAGCGAGGTTCAGGTGGCGTGGCTATTAATTCTACTGTTCTATTTTTCAAAATCTGTATCTTTTAAATATTAAACACCTAATATATCCCTATTGCAATTGACAACTTTAATTGAACTTAATGTATTTCTTGAGTTTGCACAAAATACTTTGGGACATAATCGATCAATAAATCATTAATGTAAACATCTGTACTAAACGTTTGTTCTTATAAATATATTGTTCATCAAAACTTTAACAAACAATTATCAAAGGATTAAAGTATAATTTTATTATAAAAACTGAGTTGATTTTTCAATAAACTCTGAAATATAATTCATAACTTTGATTGTGTTTGATTAAACTCAACCGTTTGGATACTATTAAAAAATAGATTCAAATTAAAAAAATATACCTATGAAGTATTTAAAACTTTTACTCTTTCTTCTGTTTTCTTTCTTTTTTCTGTCTTTCAATTTAAAAACAAATGCAAAAAAACCAATTCAGCCTTGGAGTGAAAACCCATGGTACTGGCAATATAAAGGTAAGCCCATATTGTTATTAGGAGCCAGTAGTGACGACAACCTTTTTCAGTGGCCCTCAAAAAAACTAATACCTCATCTTGACTCTATGAAGTTGGTAGGTGCAAATTATGTGCGCAATACTATGAGCGATAGAAACAACCTTGGTTTTGAAATATACGCTTTCAAAAAGCTAAAAAACGGAAAGTATGATTTAGGCAAATGGAACAAACAATACTGGAAACGTTTTGAAACATTCTTGAAAGAGACATCAAAACGAGATATTATTGTTCAAATTGAAGTATGGGACCGCTTTGATTACTCACAAGGAAATTGGCCACCACATCCATACAACCCCAAAAACAATGTAAATTATGCTGAAAAGGAATCTGGACTTAGATTAAAATATCCAAATCATCCAGGACAAAATAGACAACCATTTTTCTTTACTACTCCCAATCAACAAAATAATGAAGTCTTACTGCAGTATCAGCGTAAATTTGTTGAAAAAATGCTTTCCTACTCACTTAAATTTGACCATGTGATCTATTGCATGGACAATGAAACTTCTGGGGAGGAAGAATGGAGTGCTTATTGGGCTCGGTTTATTCGTTCAAAAGCAGAAAAGAAAAGTAAAAAAGTTTACCTCACTGAGATGTGGGATTCTTGGGACTTAAAATCGAAAAATCATAAAAGGACCTTTGATCACCCTGAGTTATATGACTTCTGTGATATTTCTCAAAACAATCATAAACGAGATCAAGCCCATTGGGATAACTTTATGTGGACAAAGAGTTACATTTCATCTCTGCCAAGACCCATTAATACAGTAAAAACTTATGGTGCTGATGGCGGTTCGCATGGAAGCACAAACAATGGTATTGACAGTTGGTGGCGACATGTTATTGGTGGCGCTTCTTCTGCTCGGTTTCATAGACCAGATGCTGGTTTAGGATTATCAACACTAACTATGAACTCAGTTAAAGCTGCTCGTGAGATTGAAAAAATAACACCGTTTTGGGAACTAACTCCAAATAATAAATTGCTTATCAACCGTGACGAAAATGAAGCTTACCTTACCTCTAAACAAGGTGAGATTTATGTAGTGTTTTTTCCTGATAAAGGTGAAGTTGAACTTGATTTACAGAAATACAATTCAGATTTCACACTTAAATGGATGAATATTAGAGAAGGGAAGTGGGTCTCTGAAAGCAAGCTGAAAGGTAATAAAGCTGTTACGCTTAAAACACCTGGAACTAAACAGTGGGTAGCTGTTATTACTAGAATTGATTAACACCGAAATACAACCTTTTACACATTACTCGTCACTTGTCATTTCTTGTCAATTAACACCGCCTTCTAACATTTACAAAGGTCGGTCACATTGGCCCGATCTTACCAATTGTATTATATAAATGAAAAAGGCACTCCTAACTTTGGCACTTTTTTCAAAGACGCTTTGTAATTAATTGTATATGAAATAGATTCGTTTTCCAAGATACCGCTTTGGGTGTCCCAGTGTCGAAGTCAAAACGGATTACAATCCTTACTCACAGAATTGTTTTATAAACATTTTTTATGCGTAAGAAATGCCAGTGAACAGATTAGCCATCTCTTAATCGCAGCGAAATGTTGCAAAACTCTTATTTTCTTAAGCATTGTTGGTTTTTACTTTTGAAACCTTAAACTCCTTATTTATAAGCAAGATGGCACTGTTAAAATAAAAAAGGAAGTAGATTCAATAAAAACGGTCGAAGATGATTTCGTTTGCAATAACACTGTTCTTTAATCTTTTTCATAGAAACCATATCTGAAAGCCAACTTTTAAAAGTTGATTATACATTTTTATGTGAGATGTGTAAGGGTAGATTTCACGAATAGGATCAGATTGAATCAAAAAAACAATTAATATTGGACTTGATAACTATTCGAATCGTACAATTGTTCTGCCCTGTAAAACAGCAAACAAATTTCACATGGAAAGTCTATTCCGAAAAGTCAATTTCACTCATTTCCACCCCTAAATCCCCTCGTAAAGGAAACTTTAGCAGAAAACTGACTATTAAGCTTTTACCTTCAGGAACAATGGGCAGAAAAAGACTAATAATCAACATTTGAGGGTTTTCGAAGTGGACTCATTGAATGTTTGCTCATTAATATTTCTGTTGTTGTAATTTTATGATTATCTCTATTGAAACTACATCTTTTAGCATCGTTGACGAGGGCTTCACATTCTTATGCCTCAAAAAGACACGGGTCAGAGATATGCACTCTCAAAGTAAATCAGTTTAATCTTAAAATTCGCCTTTCTAAAAAAATGATCTTCTCGATAGTGAGTTTTTTAGCTAGTTACTATAGAATCTGTTTTATTTTGACTTGAAATCTACAGATGACATAATAAACTGATTTATTTTAAAGGAAACATAGATGCTGAAAGCTCAAAGAGCATTATTTTGACTGAAACACAACTGCGGAAAGTTAAATAAAGTAATATTTTAGGCAAAACACAACTGTGGAAAGCTTAAATAGTTTTATTTTGGATAAAACACAGTTGCGGAAAGTGCGAAACAAGTCTATTTTGGATGAAACACAGTTGAGGAAAGCTCAAAAAGTTTTATTTTGACTGAAACACAGTTGAGGAAAGTTCAAAAAACATTGCTTTTGTCAAAACACAGCTGTGGAAAGCCCAAAAAGTTTTATTTTAGACAAAACACAACCGCGGAAAGTGCAAAAAGTTTTATTTTAAGTGAAACACAACTGTGGAAAGTTCAATAAAAAGAGGATAAACAGCAAAAATAAGTATGGAAGGAAAGATTTCGGAAGCCTGTAATCGTTATCAGGAGAGTAACTACATGATTGTCCTTTCCCTTCTGAGGAATTAATAAAACAAACTCTATGAATTTGGCGCTTCACTAAATATTGTTTTAAATTGTCAACTTTCCCAATTTGTTGCTTTTATAGTAGTCATTTCACATAAAGACATTCGACTACTATGTAGTTTGTATATTCCAATGTTTAAATGAGCCTGTACCTAGATTACT
>JAQVZQ010000157.1 GCA_028708095.1 Dysgonamonadaceae bacterium | reverse complement strand
ATGCTTGCAAGTCGTACCAAAAGTAAATGTGACGCTATTGCTCAAGATGTAAAGAAACGTACTGGCGTTGATATTAAAACTGCCAAAGTAGATGCAGATAATGTACCTGAGTTAGTTAAACTATTCAACGAATTCAAACCCAAAATAGTAATAAACGTTGCACTACCCTATCAAGATTTAACCATCATGGATGCTTGTCTTGAAGCAGGAGTGAATTACTTAGACACTGCCAACTATGAACCACTTGATGAAGCAAAATATGAGTACAGTTGGCAATGGGCTTATCAGGACAGATTTCGTGAAGCAGGCTTAACAGCCATATTAGGTTGTGGTTTTGACCCAGGTGTAACCAGTATTTTCACCGCTTATGCTGACAAGCATCATTTTGATGAAATTCATTATCTTGATATTGTGGATTGTAACGCAGGTGATCATGGCAAAGCTTTTGCTACTAATTTCAATCCAGAAATTAATATTAGAGAGGTAACACAAAAAGGTAAGTATTGGGAAGATGGCGAATGGATTGAAACAGAACCACACGAAATTCACAAACCAATCAACTATCCTGAAATTGGACCAAAAGAATCATACCTTATTTATCACGAAGAATTGGAATCGTTAGTGAAGAACTTTCCAACAATTAAGCGAGCACGCTTTTGGATGACTTTTGGACAAGAGTACTTGACACACTTGCGAGTTATTCAAAACATAGGAATGGCTCGAATTGATGAAGTAGAATATGAAGGACAAAAGATTGTACCCATTAAATTTCTGAAAGCTGTATTGCCTGATCCTGGAGAACTTGGAGAAAACTATACTGGTCAAACATCTATTGGTTGTCGCATTCGTGGTATTAAAGATGGGAAAGAACGCACTTACTATATCTATAACAACTGTAGTCACGAGGAGGCATACAAAGAAACTGGCGCACAAGGTGTAAGCTACACCACTGGAGTTCCTGCCACAATTGGTGCACGCATGTTTATGCAAGGATTGTGGAGCAAGCCTGGTGTGTATAATGTAGACGAGTTTAATCCTGACCCTTTTATGGAGCAATTAAACAAGCAAGGTTTACCATGGCATGAGCTATTTGACATTGATTTGGAATTGTAAAAATAAATAAACCTAAACCTTGCAGCAATCCTGCAAGGTTTTTTTATACTTTTGTACAGAATAAAGAAAAGTCAGAATTCAAACAAAACAACAATGAAACCAAAAAGCTTAGTTAACATTGACGATTACGACAAGGATGACATCATGCGAATTATTGATACTGCATGTAAATTTAAAAAGAATCCTAACCGTCAACTTTTGAAAGGCAAAGTTTGCGCTGCACTTTTTTTCGAACCTTCTACACGAACACGTTTGAGCTTTGAAACTGCTATAAGCAGATTGGAAGGACGAATTGTTGGCTTTTCAGACACAGCTACAAGTAGTGCAACTAAAGGCGAATCGTTGAAAGATACTATCATGATGGTAAGTAACTATACTGACCTTATTATAATGCGTCATCACCTGGAAGGATCAGCAAGATATGCATCAGAAGTTTCTCCAATACCCATCATCAATGCAGGAGATGGATCAAATCAACATCCGACACAAACAATGCTGGATATTTTTAGCATTTATGAAACTCAAAAAACGCTTCAGAATCTAACAATAACCATTGTAGGGGATCTTAAATATGGTCGTGCTGTTCATTCATTAATTGAAGGACTTTCGCATTTTGAACCTACCTTTAATTTTGTTGCTCCTGAAGAACTAAAAATCCCTGAAAAGCATAAAGTTTTTTGTGATAAAAAGTCAATTAAGTATCGCGAATTTACTGAATTCTCTTTAGAGTCAATCAATGATACAGATATTCTATATATGACACGGGTACAAAGGGAGCGCTTTACAGACCTGATGGAATATGAAAAGGTGAAAAACATCTACATCCTAAAAAATGATATGCTCAAAAATTCTCGTGATAACTTGAAGATATTGCATCCACTTCCACGTGTTAAAGAAATAAGTCAAGATGTAGACGAGAACCCAAAAGCATATTATTTTGAGCAAGCCCGCAATGGTATTTATGCAAGACAAGCTGTAATATGCGACTTGTTGGGAATTGAAGTTAATTCATAAGAAAGCAATATAGAACAACTTTTACTAAAAGTTCATTTAACAATTCAACTATATGGGTAAAGAATTACAAGTAGCCGCACTGGAAAGTGGCACAGCCATAGATCATATTCCATCTGATCAATTGTTTAAAGTGGTTGGTTTATTGAGATTGCAAGACTTGAAAAACCGAATAACGATTGGCAACAATTTAGGAAGTAGAAAGATGGGCACAAAAGGTATAATTAAAATATCTGATAAGTTTTTTGAAGAAGACGAAATCAATCGGATTGCACTTGTGGCTCCTAAAGTGAAACTAAATATCATTAAAAACTATGAAGTTGTTGAAAAGAAACGAGTAACACTCCCCAACATCGTTATTGGGATAGTAAAGTGTAATAACCCAAAATGTATAACCAATAACGAACCAATGAAAACGCGTTTTGATGTAATTGACAAAGACAAAGTTATTTTGCAATGTCACTATTGTGAAATAAAAATCAACAAAGAAGATATTATTCTAAGTAAAGGAAAATGAAGCAAAACTGGAAACCAGGAACTCTTATATACCCACTTCCGGCAGTAATGGTGAGCTGCGGAACTACTCCAGAAGAGTATAATATAATTACCGTTGGATGGGTAGGCACACTTTGCACTACACCACCTATTTGTTATATCTCCATTCGTCCCGAACGTCATTCTTATGACATAATAAAACGGAACATGGAGTTTGTAATAAACCTAACTAACAAGGATTTGGCAAAAGCAACAGATTGGTGTGGAATTCGTTCTGGGGAACATAATAACAAATTTGAAGTGATGAACCTTACGCCAGGGAAATCAAAAGTTATTAAAACGCCCATTATTGACGAGTCTCCGATTTCAATAGAATGCAAGGTAAAGGAAATAGTTCCTTTGGGTTCTCACCACATGTTCATAGCGGATGTGGTTAATATACAAGCAGATAATAAATACTTTGAACCTTCAACAGGTCAATTTGATATGCAAAAAGCGAACCTAATTGCTTACGCACATGGAAACTACTATGAACTAACCAAACACATTGGCAAATTTGGTTGGAGTGTTGAAAAGAGAAAAACAAAAGCCAAATCACGAAAAAGGAAATAAACTGTTTCACAATAAATAGACATATAATAACTAAGTAAATGTTACTAAATATACCTCACAATTTCCCTGCATTAGAGTTGCTTGCAAAAGAGCAATTCTCTATTTCAGATCTCATATTAACAAAGAAAGATGCAAAACCTCACCTTAAAGTGGCCGTACTAAATTTAATGCCACTTAAGATTGACACAGAGGCAGATATAATGCGCATCATGAGCAATAGTCCATTATACATTCACTTAGATTTTATTTATTTAGAAAGTCACACATCAAAAAACACGCCATTTGAGCACATAAAAAAGTATTACAAACCGTTTTCTGCAATTAAAGATGACATATACGATGGGTTCATTGTTACTGGTGCACCAGTAGAGCTACTCCGTTTTGAAGATGTAGGTTATTGGACTGAACTTGAAGGTGTTTTTGATTGGGCACGTCAAAATGTGACATCTTCTTTATATATTTGTTGGGGCGCACAAGCTGCTCTTCATCATTTTTATGGAATTCCAAAGTATGAGTTAGATAATAAGCTGTTTGGAATATATCCACACACAGTTACAGACACTTCTTTCCCTTTGTTCCGTGGGTTCGACGATGTATTTCATGTCCCACATAGCAGACACACCACAATACTTAAAAAAGACATACTAAAACACCCTGAACTTACCATATACTCCGAAACAGATGATGCAGGCATTTACTTACTGACAGATACTTCTCGAAATGAGTTTTACATAACTGGCCATTCTGAATATTCACCAATGGCTCTGCACAATGAATATATGAGAGACATGAAAAAAGGATTGACCAATGTAAAGCTCCCTTACAATTATTATCCTGACAATGATTCAAGTAAAGCGCCATTAGTACAATGGCGTAGCCACTCGAGCTTACTATTCAATAATTGGCTACATTATTTTTGTTACTGCTCTTTAAAAGAATAAAGAAACAAAATAACTATTGTTATTAAATATGCTCTGTTAAAAACAACACTCCTTATAGTTTTAACACGCTATAAATTTTATATCTTTGTAAGATATTCGTTTTTAACCACAATAAATGAAGGGATGAGAATGAAGCAAAGGAAAATGAACATCTAATGAAGAAAAAATGTTTCACTTAAGCTTTATTAAAACTAAAACTGATTTTTATGGCAGCATTCTCATTTTTTTCACGTGGCAAGTCTGATAAAATCAAATCATTGAGACCTTCTGAGTTTAGAACGCTCATTACTGAAAGTACAATTCAATTGATAGATGTGAGAACACCTGAAGAGTATGAACAACATAAAATTGAAGGTGCGCAACTTATCAATATATACGATTCAGATTTTGAAGAAATCATTGACACTACTTTAGATGTATCTATACCAGTAGGAGTATATTGTCATAGTGGCATTCGCAGTATAAGTGCAGCTAAAATATTAGCAAAGAAAGGATTCACTGTATATAATTTAAGAGGTGGAATGATATTCTGGAAATAACGCTACCAAATATTTAATTTTTAATATAATATGAACGAAAAAGAACGGATTGAACAAATCACACAATCAACAAATCTTATCCGAGACTGGTCCATGAATTTCTTAAGCAACATGGGAATCAGCGATCAATTTATTAAGTATATTAACCTTATCTTTTTAATAGCCATCGTTATTATCTTGGTTTATATCTTGCAAGTTGTTACACGCAGGGTGATTACATTGGCTTTAGAGAGAACATCACGTGTAAAAAGATTGTCGTTTTTAAAATACCTTATAAATAGGAAATTTCCTCACTATTTAGCCATGATTATTCCTTTTAGCTTAATAAAAGGATCGATACCTATCATCTTTTTCGACTTTCCTAAAACCCTGATATTTGTAAATAAATTAGCAGATGCTTATTTTGTGTTTTATGTGTTGTGGCTCATAACAGCTGTATTGAATGCATTTTCAGATATGTTGTCAGAGAGAGAATCTTTGAAAGACAAACCCCTAAAAAGCTATTTTCAAGTAGTGAAAATATTCCTGTATGCCATTGGGATAATCATTCTTATATCGATACTCATAAGTGAAAAACCTGCCGTTCTTCTTGGAGGTTTAGGAGCAGCATCAGCAATATTGATGTTGGTGTTTAAAGATACTATTATGGGATTTGTTGCAAGCATTCAACTTTCGGGCAATGATATGGTTCGAATTGGTGACTGGATTACAATGCCTAAGTTTGGTGCTGATGGAGATGTGTTTGAAATAAATCTCACTACTGTTAAGATTCGCAACTTTGATAAAACCATTTCATATATACCCCCCTACTCTCTCATTTCAGAATCGTTTCAAAACTGGCGAGGTATGCAGGAGACAGGAGGAAGACGAATCAAGAGATCTGTACACATTAAGCAATCTTCTATCCGTTTTATAGAAGATGTAAAAGAGTTAGAAGTCTTCAAACGTATACAAGTTATTTCAAAATATATTGACGAGCGTTATACTGAAATAAAGAAACACAATGAAGAAATAGGTGCCGATAAATCTGTTGCTGTAAATGGCCGCAACCTAACTAACATGGGACTGTTCAGATCATATATAGAAGGGTATCTGCGCGATCACCCAGAAGTGAAGCAAGATATGATGATTATGGTGCGTCAACTCGACCCTACATCTAAAGGTGTGCCACTGGAGCTGTACATGTTTGCCGACACTACTGTTTGGGCAAAGTACGAAGGGATTATTGCTGATATTTTCGATCACATTTTGGCATCAATGAAATACTTTGATTTAGAAATATTTGAAGATGTGTCCAATCCTATTGGATTTCAGCAGCCACAAGCTCAAGTAGAGTTGAAATCTGTGAATAAACCAAACGCAGAGTAGAATTTGATGAAATAGATATTGTCTTATTGTATCAAGCAGATAGTTTATATATTTAGAAAAGGATTGAATGATTTTGCATTTCAATCCTTTTTTAATGACTATTACAGAAATAGTCAAAACAAAATTATTATATTACTTGTCTTTTATTTAATAGAACACTTAGATAACCTTTTTAAAAATAAGAAATGGATTACAAAATTGAAATTTGCGCAAACTCCGTTGCAAGTTGTTTAGAAGCTCAAAAAGGTGGAGCTCATAGGGTTGAACTATGTGCCGGAATTCCCGAAGGAGGTACCACACCTTCTTATGGAGAAATAGCTTTGGCACGAGAAATGCTCAACATAAAGTTAAATGTTATTATTCGTCCACGTGGAGGTGATTTTCTATATTCTGATATTGAACATCAAACGATGTTACACGATATTGAAATTGCTAAAAAGCTTGGAGTAAATGGTGTTGTTATCGGATGTCTTACAGCTGATGGTGAAATTGATCTCGAGCGTAATAAGGAGTTGATTGATGCGGCAAAAGGAATAAGTGTTACTTTTCATCGGGCATTTGATATGTGTAAAGATCCATTCAAAAGCCTCGAACAAATTATATTGTTGGGTTGCGACAGAATTCTCTCATCGGGGCAACAACCTACTGCCGAAGAAGGAGTTGAACTATTGAAACAATTGGTAAAAAAAGCAGATAATCGCATTATTGTAATGCCTGGCAGTGGTATCAACGAACAAAATATTGCCTCAATAGCACTAAAAACCAATGCAAAAGAGTTCCATTTTTCCGCTCGCGAATCAATTAAGAGTAAAATGGAGTATAGAAACCCTAATTTAAAATTGGGAGGAACTGTCATTTCAATTGATGAGTATGCGCAAAACATCACCGATAGTGATAAAGTAAAGAGAACAATCAGTAATTTAAATTCCACTATTTAAAAGACCTATTAAAGAAACCTATACATTTCCTGACTTAGTGATTATACTTTACAATAAATTCTAACTACTCCGTTACTCTAATTGGTATATAACAATCTGATTTACGCAATCCAGTTATTCTAATTGCATTATGACAATCTAATATCCACAACTCATTTATTGTGATTGTAACATGACAATCTGATTTATTGGTCGAAATTCAACGAAATGTAACAAAAGTGATCTTTATAAAGTTAACAGGAAAATGCGGATGTCCATCCGTGTTAGTAGTAAATCATGCAAGAAACCCACACGAAAGGATTCGTGCGGGAGCGATGTAGTTTCTGCGTCGGCATAGTATAATAAAACCACCTAATCAAGTTTTTCACTGCATTTTCCACCGTAGATTATAAATTCAACAGATGGAAATAGCAAACTCACCAGAAAGATTACTGTTGCAAGACGCCATATTGTTGTCCACCACAAAAAAAAGGAAATAGAAATGTTGATTTTTGCATCCTACAAAGAATACGATACATTTATCGATCGAAATTTGCATCCACTGTAGTAAATTGTCCCATAAAGTGTCTTTCCTGTCATATTTAAAAAAACATGCTGTTAGAAAGATAAAAATCATTTCTTCCGTCGAAGATTGGACGAACAAGAGATGAAAACGCAATCTTCCATTGAAGAAATGTTTAGAAAAGCACAAATGCGCTTTCGTTTCAAGTAAAATGGACTTTCGAGAGATAAATGAAGGGAAAATTGCAGTACATCTGATTTTCTCCTCTTGTTTGTTGAATTTTTCACATAAGATTTGATTTCCATCTCTCTGTTGAGCGAAAAACAATCAAAGATTTGAAATTCGACTGTTGTTCGTCAGAAAAACTGCGGCAGATTTGATTTTCAACACATTTCCGACAAATCTTCGGTCGAAGATTCAAGTTTCAACTGTTGACAATGAAATCTTCCGTTGAAGAAATGTTTAGAAAACATTTTTGGTAGTTGTTGATGGACTCGAAAGTCGGGAATAATGGTGAATGGTTAGAGATTCGGGAAATTATGATATTGTGGGACTAAAATGGAGAAGTCGGTAATTAAAAATAGGTAATGCAGGAGTATAAATATACTTCTGTATTTTTTTAACTCCTACAATACCCTATTTTCATTTTCATAAAACGTGTGTCAATAATTAGCGTAAAAGCATCGCCTAAAAATCAGCGTTTGAGCATATAAGTTATGAACAAAATTGTGTGTCATAAAAGGTTGGGTTAATGAGAAATAATAACTCTGAAATGTAATAATATTTGATTAAAATAATAAATCACAGAAACAGTTAGTAAACACTAATATTTGAAGCTATCTTTATTATTTATAAAAAACAAGAGCTGAAACAAGTAATTTTAATATGGCTTCTGTCTGTATATAGACACTTGCACTTTTCTCCTCATGTAATAGATTTGTAGATTTAAACTTGAAGAATATATATAAATGATT
>JAQVZQ010000156.1 GCA_028708095.1 Dysgonamonadaceae bacterium | reverse complement strand
AAGGATGATGAAGAGTTCTTGAACCAAGCTATTGGTGCATTGTCTAATATTGGTTGTACTGATACAGACTTTTATTTTGAACTCTCTGCAAGTATGCATCAATTAAAACCATCTGCTAACTCAGCAATAGGACTAGCCAATAGAAGTCTTAAGAACAAAGACTATGATAGTGCTATGAAATATTACGAACAAGCTGCAGAGTTAGAATCGGACAAAAAGAAGTCTAGTGACTATTTGATGACGCTTGCTCAAATTTTATCTTCACAGAGAAGTTACTCTCAAGCAAGACAAATGGCATATGAAGCACTGAAGTTTAATCCTAATAACGGTAGCGCATATATATTAATTGCTCAAATGTATGCATCAACTGCTGAAGGTGTATTTTCAGAATCAGAAAAACGCGGATTGGTATTTAGTGCAGCTGTTGACAAGCTACAAAAAGCTAGATCAGTAGATCCTAGTGTTGCTTCTGATGCCAACAGACTGATTAATCAGTACTCAAAATACTACATGGAAAAAAATGATGCTTTTATGATGGGACTTAAAGCAGGAGAATCTATTTTTGTTCCAGGATGGATTGGCGAAACTACAACTATACGGACTAAATAAAATACATAGATCGGATAAAATAGTTGAAAAACTTATTTAATATGAAATTTAATAACATAACAATCGTGCTAATTGCGATTGTTATGTTATTTTTTTATGCGGCATGTGGTGGCAAGGATACAAGCATGATTGATATTAAGTATGATCCTGAGACTACACCATCTATGAATACTGACAGTGTAACAACTTTAATTTCAGATTCGGGAATAACCCGTTATAAATTGGTGACTGAAAATTGGCAGGTTTTTGATAAAGCCGAAGATCCTTTCTGGTACTTCCCGAAGGGTATTTATATCGAAAGGTTTGACTCAGTGTTTCAAGTAGAAGCTAAAATATTGGCTGACACTGCGTGGAATTTTACAGATAAGAGATTGTGGCGTTTGAAAGGGAATGTGGATATTAGAAATATGGAGGGTGAGATGTTTTTAAGCGATGAGCTTTTTTGGGATCAACAATCTCAAAAAGTTTACTCTGATAAATTCATCGAAATAAAACGTGGTGATACAGAGCTTAAGGGATACGGTTTTGAGTCGAATCAAGAAATGACAGAGTACAGAATATTTCGTCCACACGATGGTAAAATTCCTTTTAGAGAAGAGAATGAAGAGAATCAGGAAGATGGAGAAGGGAATGAGAAGTCTTTAAAGACTTCATCAGAGACTTTGAAATTAGACACCATATCAAAAGCTGATGAATAACTCAACAGAAATAGCTTTATGGATAGTATCACTTTTACTTTCCGCTTTTTTTTCAGGTATGGAAATAGCTTTTGTTTCGTCTGATAAACTCAGGTATGCCTTAGATAGAAAATCTAAAAGTCCTATTGATTATATTCTGAATGTTTTTTATACTCATCCACGCAAGTTTTTATCAACCCTTACTATTGGCAATTTGCTAGTGCTTATTGTGTTTGTTTATCTTTCAATAACCCTCTCCGATATATTTGTCTATCAGAACATAACTAATAGCCCATATTTAGCACTTTTCCTACAATCTTTGGTAGCTTCTATTATTATACTTATAACAGGTGAACTATTACCTCGTGCTATATTCAGGAATAATTCTAATATGTGGGTTAAAGCCCTTTCAATTCCAGGATTTTTCTTTTATGTTTTGTTATATCCCCTAACTAAATTTTTCTCAGCAATTGGACGCTCTATACTTCGTTTATCAGGGGTGAAATTTAGTGTAACTGAAGAAAGGGCATTGGGTAGAGTAGAGTTAGATTCATATGTAAAGCGGGGGATTGGTGAAACCCCTGAAGATGGGCCAGTTGATTCGGAGGTTAAAATATTTAAGAATGCTTTAGATTTCTCCTCCGTCAAATTGCGAGATTGTATGGTTCCTCGAGCAGATATTATTGCTTTGAGCAAAGATGTTGATATTGATAAAGTAATTGAAACATTTATAGAAACTGGATTTTCTAAAATCTTAATTTATAAAGATGATATTGACGATATCATCGGTTATATTCATATGTGGGAAATGTTTAGCAACCCAGCTGACTGGACAAAAGAAATAGCAACTATTTCTTTTTATCCTGATAGCATGCTTGCAAGCAATCTAATGAGCGAACTGTTGCAACAGCATAAAAGTATTGCCGTTGTGGTGGACGAATTTGGTGGCACATCTGGAATAATAACTATGGAAGACCTAGTTGAAGAGATTTTTGGTGAAATAGAAGACGAATATGATGTAAACACTTATGTAGCAAAGCAAACAGGAGAATTTGAATACATTATATCTGGTAGACTAGAGATCGATCAGCTTAATGAGATGTTCAATTTTAATATCCCCAAGGATGAAGATTATACAACAGTGGCAGGTTTTATTTTACATCACATTCAACGTTTTCCTAAGACGTATGAAAGTATAGAAATAGAAAACTTTACTTTTAAAATACTTAAGGTTACCTCACGTAAGATTGAAGTTATAAAGTTAATTGTAAATGAAGAATCTTTATAACGTTCTATTGACCTTTATCTAAGAAACAGGTAGATTAATTTCATTATTTTTCCATTATCTGCTTAATATTTGCTATCTTCGCACACTTATTTGAACAACTATTTAGTAAAACATATTAATTTAATAAAAGGTTAGTGTAAATGGCTACTTTACAGAAAATTAGAAATAGAGCCGGACTCCTTATAGCAGTGATCGGTGTTGCTTTATTGGCTTTCATTATGGGAGACTTATTAACTTCCGGGAATACATTTCTCCGTAAGTATCAAGACAAAGCATTTGTGGTTGATGGAGAGATAATTTCCACTCAGCAATACTTCGACAGAGTATCGGAATGGGAAGATTTCCAGAAAATGATTAGTAACGAAAATTCGCTTGACGAAAATGCAACTTCTCAAATTCGGGATATTGTATATCAGCAAATGGTGAAAGAGCGTTTGTTGGATTTGCAATCAAAAAAGTTGGGTCTTACTGTTTCAAAAGAAGAACTTAATGACTTAGTGCATGGAGAAACCATTTCTCCTCTTTTGCAACAACTACCTCTTTTTGTTAATCCCGAAACAGGTGTGTTTGATAAAAGCTCATTAATTGGCTTTCTTTCTACAATCAACACTGACGAAGCTGAACTCTCTCCCGAACAAATTCCAATGGTAAGACAATATAGGGCTACTTGGCTTTTTATCGAAAACCTTATCAAGTATCAAAGACTTGAAGAGAAATATGGCAACTTATTATCTTCTGCTGTAATGGTAAATGATGTGGAGGCTGAAA
This sequence comes from Dysgonamonadaceae bacterium, assembly GCA_028708095.1. Lineage (GTDB taxonomy): Bacteria > Bacteroidota > Bacteroidia > Bacteroidales > Dysgonomonadaceae > UBA2632. Next base: position 5,154 of record JAQVZQ010000156.1, on the reverse strand, counting down.
CAGCATTTGCGCATTCACAGGAAAGTGCCGATATTATGTATGCTGTTCAAAATTATTATTCTATACCAGATTCTGTGGCTTCTGTTACTGATGCTGAAATCAAGAGTTATTATAATGAAAACCAGCATATGTTCAAAACTCAAAATCCTTTAGCAAAAGTAACTTATTTTGCAAAAGAGGTTGTACCTAGTGATGAAGATTTTGCTGAAGTTGAGGCTTTAACACCTGAAGTTCATGAAAAACTTCTAACATCGACGAATGTTGCAACAGTTGTATCAGATTATTCAGATGTACCTTATAGTGATGTTTATATATCTCCAAAATTGATGACAGTTGACGAGCGATCATTTGTCGAATCGGCACAAATATCAGATGTCTATGGTCCTTTTAGGGATGGCGACTCATTTAAGCTATATAAATACATAGGCAAAACAGTTGCTCCCGATTCTGTAAAAGTTAGAATGATTGCTATCCCAGAGGGAATGCCTAACGATTCATTGGTGACATCTATTATTGATAGTATATATACTATTATAAATAACGGTGAAGATTTTGCAGATGTTGCGAATCAATTAGATCCACGATCAAACGGTGGCGAGCTTGGTTGGGTACGAGAGATTGATTTAGCGCAAGCGGGATCTGATGTAGCGCAAAAAATATTTTCAATTCCTGTTGGAACTGTTACGAGATTGGAATTGCCAGGTCAACAAACATTGGTTTATGTAGAAGAGAAAACTGCACCCATAACCAAATATAAATTGGCTATTGTAAATATGCCTGTTATTGTAAGCGATAAAACTCAAAACAATATTGACAATGAACTCAATCAGTTTGTTTCTGACCCAAATATAAAAACAAAATTCACTGAGTTGGCACAAGAAAAAGGTTACAGTGTTGTTCCATCAACAATGATTTCATCAACCGATCATTTATTAGGTCAAATGCCAGGTTCACGTCAAATTGTAAATTGGGTAATGAATGAAAAGGAAGGGGCTATCAAGAAATTTGATTTATCGAAGAGCAGAGTCATTGCACGAATAGATAAATTAATTCCTGCTGGTTTTGCTCCTTTGTCTGAAGTTTCCAACGATATTCGCTCTATATTATTGAGAGACAAAAAAGCAGAAACAGTAATTGCCGACCTAGAGTCAAAGAATCTATCTACACTACAAGATTATTCTGCAGCAATGGATACAGATATTGATTCGGTTAGATTTGTAGACTTTAATACACAAAACATTACTAACCTTGGTTATGAGCCTGTACTTAATGCATATGCTGCTTACGCACCATTGAACAGTGTTGTTGGACCATTTAAAGGTAATGCAGGAGTGTTTGTTATCAATGTTTTCAATCGTGATAAATCTGAAGATGAATACGATGCCAAACAACAAAAGGCAACAATGCAATCAAACAATCTATATCGTTTGCAGTCACAAGCTGTAGAGGTGTTAAAAGAGAAAATGAAAGTTGTGGATAACCGTTATAAGTTCTATTAATTGTAGCTTCGATAAACTTCAAAGCATAAAAAAAACGTTAGATTATCTAACGTTTTTTTTGCTTTAAGCTTTACCATTTTCTTTACAAAGACTACATTACACCCTTCTCATACTTCAAAGTCATTGTAGGCTCATCTTTCACCTCTGTAGGACCGAAGTACTGTATTGGTCCAGGATAAATATAAGATGTCTTTATTGCCCATGTATCTCTGTTTTTTGCCAACTCTTTAAAAGGCGCACCTTCTAAGTCAACAAGTGCTTTTTGTATCACAGGTTTCATCTCACCATGTCTGCGTTCCATGTTCAACATCATTGTAATAGGAATTCCCCCAGCAATCCATTCAGTTGCAGGTGAGGTTGTGTTGCGAACCGAAGCCATGTAACCTGTTTTGCCTTCTGCAATAAGAAGTGAAGCTGTGTATCCTAACGAATAGCAATAGTCTGCATCAAAGTTTGATGGTGCTGCACAACGTCCTTCATATCCAAAGAAATGATTGATGGTTGCAAAATCACCTTTATACTTACCATCTTTTTTCCATTTGTCAAGTTTATCTTTTACCATTTCAGCCAGAAGTTTTTCTGTTTCAATACGAGAAACCTGCACATTACCATGGGGGTCACGATCAAGTGTTAGCTGACTGGCAACATCTTCGGGGAGGCTTGCATAAATTTCAGAGTTTTCATCTGATAGTTTATGGATGATGTATTCTCTTCTCATAGAACGACGGATAGCGTCGAACTCAATTTGGTTTTGTGCAAGGAAGTCGTTTAATTCGGAGATTAAACCCTTCATAGCTGGAATAAATTCAATCAATCCTTCAGGTATCAATATCGTACCAAAGTTGTCACCATTTTCAGCTCGTTTTGCTACAATGGTGGCAATATCAGTAACAATATCATCTAAGGATTGGTTTTTAACTTCAACCTCTTCCGAGATAATACAAATGTTAGGTTGTGTTTGCAATCCACATTCTAGGGCAATGTGAGAAGCAGAGCGACCCATTAGTTTAATGAAGTGCCAATATTTGCGTGCTGAGTTACAGTCGCGTTGAATATTGCCAATTACTTCTGAGTATACTTTGCAGGCAGTATCAAAACCAAAAGATGATTCTATTAAATCATTTTTTAAGTCTCCATCAATTGTTTTAGGGCAACCAATAACTTGTACACCTGCATCAATCGATTTGTAGTACTCTGCAAGTACGCAAGCATTTGTATTTGAATCGTCACCTCCAATAATAACAAGGGCTTTTATATCTAACTTTTTTAGTATTTCTAATCCTTTGTCAAATTGTTCGGTTGTTTCAAGTTTATCTCTTCCTGACCCAATGATGTCAAAACCACCAGTATTACGATATTCATCAATAATATCAGCAGTAAGCTCTTTGTATTTGTGATTAATCAATCCACCAGGGCCTAATATAAAACCGAATAATTTACTCTCTTTGTTTATACGTTTGATGCCATCAAATATACCCGCTATCACATTGTGTCCACCAGGAGCTTGACCGCCCGAAAGAATAACTCCAACATTTGTTGCTGGTAAAGATACCTCCTTGTCCGATTCAACAAACTTAAGAATTGGTCTGCCATATGTTTTAGGGAAAAGTTTCTCTAACTCTTCGTGATCAGCAACCGCAGTTGTGGATTCTCCCTCTTGTAGAGTTACGTTTTTTTCTAACACAGCTGGTTTTTTAGGAACATAGCTGGCTCTAGCAATTTGTAAAGCGCTTTTAATCATTTTTCTTCGTTATTTAATAATGTGCATGAATAAATTTGCAAAATGTTTATTTCAACCTCCAAAATTAACGTTTTATTTTGAGAAATGAAATTATTAGCACTCCAAAAGATGTTAATGATAGAGCTTTACTATTAGCTTATAATCCTGATTTCAATTCTTTAAGAAAGAATTTTAAACTGTTCAATCTTTGCAAAACAAATTGTCGCTATACTATAAATTGTCGTTTTGTCTAAACGTTTGCACGAACATTCCCGAAGTTTAGTTTTATTAAAACATTTTGCGGGAACATTCCCGAGAACTCTTTAGTGTCAATATAAATTAATTAATGCAGTTCGTTACTATTAATCGAACTCAGCATACAATATTTAATTGTACTGGCCTTATCAGCTTTCAATAAAATAGGCATGATATTTTAGTATGAAATAAACATTGCTGTCCTACTTTTGTTATAAACAATTGAACAGAATAAATATTTTATTATATATAGAATGCGCAAAATCACAGTCTTTTTATATGGCATCTTCTTTTTTTTATCAACGCTTGCTTTTTCACAAAATGGGACGATTAAAGGCAAAATTATTAATGCTAAAACCAATGAACCCATAGAGTTTGCAGGTATTCAAATACAGGGAACAACACAAGGCACTACCTCTGAAGAGGATGGTGTTTTCGAGTTCACCAATGTAACACCAGGTTTTGTTCGGCTCGTCGTTAGTTTTGTCGGATTCGAAACCACTGTTTCTCCAGAGATACAAGTGCAGGGAAATCAAACTTCGTTTGTAGATATTGCTCTGCCCGAATCATCGTTTCAATTGCAAGAAATATCCGTTCGTCCTAACTACAACATGAAGCGTATCGAAAGTCCTATCTCTGTAATCTCTGTTGGTGTGCGAGATATAGAAAAAGGGGCTGGTGTTAATCGCGATGTATCAAAAGTAATACAAACATTGCCAGGAGTAGGTGCTACTGACCCCAATCGCAACGATTTGATTGTGCGTGGTGGGGGTCCTTCTGAAAATGTGTTTTATCTCGATGGAATTGAAATTCCTATTATCAATCATTTTGCTACACAGGGCTCTTCGGGTGGCGTTGTAGGTGTAATTAATCCAGACTTTGTGCAAGAGATTAGTTTTTATACAGGAGCATTTCCAGCCAACAGAACCAATGCGCTAAGTTCAGTAATGGAAATAAGGCAAAAGGATGGTAGCCAAGACAGGGTGCACACAAAGCTTTCAATTGGAGCATCTGATGCAGCAGTTACAGTTGACGGACCTATCAATGATAAATCTTCATTCATTGTTTCTGCACGTCAGTCATATCTTCAATTGCTCTTCAAATTAATTGGTCTTCCTTTTCTACCCACCTACAATGACTTTCAAGCAAAGTATAAACTTAAAATTGATAACAAGAACGAACTGACATTTATAGGTATTGGTGCTATCGACGATTTGGTGCTCAATACCGATTTGCAAACGAGTGGAACAGAATCTCAAAAGTATCTGCTCTCTTATCTTCCTGTTTACAAGCAATGGAATTGTACAGTGGGTGCTGTTTACAAGCATTTCGGCAACAGGTTTATCGATAGCTGGGTGTTGAGTAGGAGCATGTTGCGCAACACGAATTTTAAATATAGAGACAACGACGAGTCAAACGAGAAAATGTCTGATTATCTATCAGACGAAGCTGTTAATAAGCTGCGCTTCGAACGAGAGTATCCATACATGGCAATGAAACTAAAAGTGGGAGCTGGTGTCAATTATGCACATTATACCAACAATTCTTTTCGCAGCATCTATCGCAATGGAACAGAAGAGTTACTTAAATACGATACAGATTTAATTCTCTATGGTTATCAAGCATTCGCCCAACTATCCGATGATTTTATCGATAAACGATTAAAGCTATCTCTAGGTG
>JAQVZQ010000155.1 GCA_028708095.1 Dysgonamonadaceae bacterium | reverse complement strand
AAAAACTAGAAGAGATTGATGGGGTGAGCATGGTGCGGATTCTTCCAGCAAAATAGAAGAATCCATGTTGATGTGGCACATTACAAATGCAAACTAACGAAGTACACACAAGCAGGTATTGAGGAAAGCTTTCTTTGCGCTGTTGCGTCTTTGCGAGAAAAAAATTGCAAATGCTGGCGCAGATATCCATCCGTGCCATTGATAGTTAACATAGAAAAAAGGCACAGACAAATGTCTGCGCCAGCGGGGTTTTATAACAATAATCCATTTTTATTTATTTGGGCATATCAGGTAAAGCCCAGCCATTTCTATAAGTGTGTTTAATCATTTCTTGAGCCATTTCCTGCGCATTAATGGGTTCACTCATTATCTTATCAAAAGTAGGATGTCCATCATTTATTTCGAAGTTGTCCTCAAGAACAGCACTAATTTTTGCATCGGCTGGGATATTAGTAAACTCCATTCTTTCTCCGTCCCAATCTAAAATTTGATTTAGATTTTGCAACCTTACACCTAAGACCCCTAATACAACCATTTCATTAAATGGACCTGCGTCTGTGAAAGAAGATGCAGCTTCTGTTCTATTTTCAGAACGTTCTTTGCATGCACGCACCCAATCCATTTCATGTGATAGGGTTACTTCTCGTTGAGTTTTTGGAGAACTAGGATTGCGTCCTGATATTAACCAAGGATCTCTACCTCCTGAACTACAAATTAAAATATCTTTTGTGCCATAAAATATTGCTCCACTACTCATGTCTTTTCCTATAGGCCACCCTTGAGGTTTTTCTGGCTTTAATCCACCATCATACCACGTAACATCTACCTCAGGCATGCCAACTTTTTTCAAATTATCACGGGCTGGAAATGTATATTTCACAAATTCTGCATTAGGAGCACTATCTGTCAATAACATTGTAGAAGTTGCTTGAATATTTTTGGGATATTTCAAGTTTAATGCTTTAAAAGCTGGATTCATTATATGGCAAGCCATATCACCTAATGCACCTGTTCCGAAATCCCACCATCCACGCCAATTCCAAGGAGTGTAAATATGATTGAACGGACGCATGGGTGCAGGACCTATAAATAAGTCCCAATTTAATGTACTTGGTACTGGATCTATTCGTGTTGGACGTTGAAGTCCTTGTGGCCAAATGGGTCTATCTGTAAAAGTTTCTACTTTTGTAACCTCTCCGATTACACCATCCCAAATCCAATCAATTACTTGACGTACTCCGCTACTTGATGCCCCTTGATTACCCATTTGAGTAGCAACTTTATACTTATCTGCCAATTTAGTTAATAAGCGAGATTCATACACTGTATGTGTTAATGGTTTTTCAACATATACATGCTTACCCATAGTTATAGCATCTGCGGTAATTATGGCATGAGTATGATCAGGTGAAGCAACCATTATAGCATCTATAGATTTACCTAAGTCGTCATACATTTTCCTATAGTCTTCATATTTTTTAGCTTTTGGAAAGTAATCGAATACTCGCTTACTGTATTTCCAATCTACATCTGCAAGCCCAACGATGTTTTCACTTTCCATTCTTTTAAGAACAGGAAAACCTCTGCCCCCTATACCTACTCCAGCAATATTTAACTTATCACTTGGTGCTGTGTGACCAAAACTTTTACCAAGCACGGTAGACGGGACTACTGTAAGGCCAACAACTCCCGTTGCTCCAGCTTTTAAAAACTTTCTTCTCGAAATTTTGTTTTCCATATATTTATTATTTTGAGTAAAATCTATAATTTATACAGTTGATATTTATTGAAATCTATTGGATCTGAAAAAATCAATTTGAAGATTATTATGGTCAAAGATAGTATTTTTATAACACAATTAATATAGCCTTTTTATATTTCTTCATTTCTAACACTTCTTTTAAAATTATCAAACTATCTGTGCCATTGCTATTGCAGAGCAAAAGAAATAAATCAATTAATTTCATTAAAGAGACATTCACCTCGTGGAATAAATTCACAGGTTCTAATGCAATGTATTATTTCACAATGCTAAAAAATTAGAAATACTCTCTAGTTGATCACAGACTTGTTTATTTTTGCGAGAAAAAAATTGTTCAAGCTGGTGCGGATATACATCAGTATCGTTGATGGTTAAATTTGCATCATCAAAGACACAGAAAATAACATAAACCAATTTAATATTTATACAAAACTCAAGCTACATATTCTTACCAATATAGCATCTTATAAATAAAGCTTGAAAATTTCCTCTCTTTTGTTGAAGTTTGATGCAATAAAAAGTTAATTTTGCATTGATTACTAAACTTTGTTGTAGTAAAAAGGCAATCAATATTTACAGAATAAATTAATAGGATAAATTATGAGTAGTTATTTTAAGAAATACCCAGATAGCGAGGGCTTTTATGAAAGCTATGGTGGTGCATTTGTTCCGCCCGCATTAGAAGTAGAAATGAAAAAGATAGCAGATGCTTACCATACTATAAGTAAGTCTCACAACTTTATACAAGAACTGCGCAGTATACGCAAACATTATCAGGGGCGCCCTACTCCTGTTTACTATTGTTCTCGTTTGTCAGAAAAGTATGGGGGACGCATTTACCTGAAGCGTGAAGACTTGAATCACTCGGGAGCACATAAGCTTAATCACTGTATGGGCGAAGCCTTGTTGGCGAAACACTTAGGTAAAAAGAGACTTATTGCAGAAACTGGTGCAGGTCAACATGGTGTGGCTTTAGCTACTGCGGCAGCCTATTTCGGTTTAGAGTGCGAAATACACATGGGAGAGGTTGACATCAATAAGCAGTACCCAAATGTTGTACGTATGAAAATATTAGGAGCAGAGGTTATTCCTGTTACACACGGTTTGAAAACCTTGAAAGAAGCTGTTGATTCAGCTTTTGAAGCATACCTTAAAGATCCTGATAATACAATCTACTGCATTGGTTCAGTAGTAGGCCCTCACCCGTTTCCAATGATGGTTCGCGATTTTCAGCGTATAGTTGGTATTGAAGCACGTGAGCAGTTTTTTGATATGACTGGTGAACTACCCGATAATGTGGTTGCTTGTGTGGGTGGAGGAAGCAATGCAATGGGAATATTCACAGCTTTTATTGATGATAAAGAGTGCCAGCTATATGGTGTTGAACCAGGTGGGCGTTCTTTAAATTTGGGTGACCATGCTGCAACTATGAAATTTGGAACTGTGGGTGTCATTCATGGTTTTAAATGCTACACTTTGCAAGACGAGAAAGGCGAACCATCAGCAGTTTATTCTGTAGCTAGTGGGCTCGATTATCCTGGTGTTGGACCTGAACACTCTATGTTTAAAGATATGAACTTAGTTCGTTACGAGATTATTAACGATGAAGAAACCATTGATGCTTTTTACGAATTAAGTCGATTAGAGGGTATTATTCCAGCACTTGAAAGTGCTCATGCTGTGGCTTATGCATTGAAGTTGGCTAAAGAGCAACCTCATAAATCTATATTGGTTAACTTGAGTGGCAGGGGCGATAAAGATATCGACTTTGTGGTAGAAAATTATGGATTGCCCAAATAATCAGTAAGAGATAAAAATAAGAGTAACGTCATTGATTACAAGAGAAATTAGTGCTGTGCAGGAGGGAGGGCACAAGTCTGGAAACCTGCACTTGCGAGAGAAACATGAATCTATTTTTGTATCCATAAACTTACTCTTAATAATTAGAGAATGAAAACAATCTATTTGTCGTTACTCCTTCTTTGTGTTGGCTTAACAGTATTTGCGCAGAGTGGTAACAGAATTGCCATACATGTGGAAGGTGGTGTGAAGTATAATATAAAGTACAATGATTATAATGTGAGTCACAATGATTATGATAAGAATGAGGGCTTTTCGGGAGCACAGTTTTTTATTTCAGGACTCTATTCGTTAAACAATAACTTGTCTGCTGGTGTAGGTGCTGGAGTTAATATATACACGAGGTATGTGACATACTTCGATGGAATTACCTCTGTACCAGTTTATGCGAATGTGCTTTACAAATTACCCTCCTCTGGAGATTTCATACCTTTTATTGATTTGAAATTGGGTTATGGCATCGTTTCACGAAATTATGTGACATCGCCACCTGGAGGAGTTGCTCCCTTTCAAGAAGAAGACTTTAATGTAAGAAATTCGGGAGGATTATACGCATCACCTTCAGTGGGGATATTGTTTCCTTTGAACAACACCGCTATTTCCCTTTCTCTAACATACGATTTACAAGTTATGAAAGCAAAGCTGAGTCAATTGTCGGGCGAAATAATATCTAACCAAACAATGACACATTCAAATACAATTGGGTTGAGGATTGGTTATATGTTTTAATAGCATTAACTCTCTTAGTTTTTAATTGCTTGCAAACATGCTACAACCTTTTTTCTACAAGTTTGGCTAATTCAATGGCTTTATCTCTATTCTCTTTATTGTCACCTGAAATCTTGAGGGACAAATGAATCATCTTTCCACCTGCCAAAAATGTAACTTGAGACATACTATCACCCCAAGTAGCCATCTGTCCGAGATTCGCTATATTCTCTCCATCTTTATAAACTATAACTGACTTATCGTACATTGATTTATTAGCATTAGCCACCAAAACGATCATCAACTTATAAGGGTATTTAAGCGCCATCTGCTGATCACCGATTGTTGTATTCTTCTCATATATCAATGTTTCCCACTCATAAGAACAAGTTGGATAGGTATAGACAACATCTTCCTTTGTAGTGGGAGCATCAGCAGGTATGGAAAGCATATCTTTTATTTCTGCTTCAGTCAAAAGACTGCAAGGAGAAACTGCTTCGGACGATTTAGCTTTGGTTGATACAGCTTCAGTTGTTTTTGTTTTTGTGCTGTTCCCTCCGCATGAGGTGATTAAAATAAAACTAAAAATAATAAATAATAAATTTTTCATTTCAAAAAAGGTTTAAGTTAGGATGCCAAATCAGTCTTTATAATGTGATTGATTGACAATTAAAAGCATAACAACATTGTTTGAGAAAGGTTTATTATTTGTGAATTTCGATCTTTACTTGCAAAAAAATTATATGTTTAAACTTGGATCAAACCAGAAATCGGTGTTGTCTAAATCTCGATATTATTTAATAGTGATCTAATAAATAGAAACCAATTCACATACTTTGTATTTAAAAACAAGATATCTTTATAGCGAAAATTGAATGCAAACATCAATTTGAAAATAACGTACTGTAAAACAAAAATTCATGAAGGTGAATAAATTTATTCTCTCAATGTTAATGAGCTTACTGTACTTTGCTGCATTCGCTCAAAAGAATGAAATCAAAGTGATGTATTCTCCATTGTCGCTTCAGCGCATGGACGGATGGGGTAGAGACCTTGATGGCCTTAGTGCAAAGTATTCGGGTGCATTTATCCTTGAATACAACCGTTATGTGAATCCCCGGCTAAAGTTAGGAGTAAACTTAACTTATGACCACGAAAACGTGTCAGGTACAAAAACAGAGACGTATAAAAATCATCGCCCTCCCTTTGATGTGACCACAACAACTTACAAGCAGTCGAATAAAGAGGGTTGGTTTTTCTTTGGTCCTCAAGTGGGATATGATTACATACAAAAAGATAATTTTTGTTTGGGCAGTCTTGTTGGTGTCTCTATGGTTTTAATAAATCAGAACGATGTTGTTGAAAATGCATTTTCAAGAAAGGGGACAAACGTCAACTTCTTTTTTCATGCTGAAGTAATCAACTTTAATTGGGGCAAAACTCATGGTCTTACGGGTCAATTGGGCTATGGTCACAAAGGTTTATTCAGTATTGGTTACTTCGTTCGATGGTAGTTTATGCTTTTTAGTGCTTTATTTCATCTTCTAAAAGTCCTATAATGGACTAACATCACCCAATATAATCATCATGCTTGGCATACCACAAAAAACATCCCAATCATTGAATGTCAATGACTGGGATATTTAAATTGATAATTTATACATAGGTAGAATTAACATCCTTTTAAAGAATACTAATTCCAATCAGCACCTAAATTGACACCTTACAATTAACAAAATAAAATTAGGGGAAAATGGTTGTAAATGACTCATCAGTAAAATTTAATATTGTAACATTAGGATTTGTAGTATCATCGGCTCTTGCGTAAAAATAAAAACTCTTACCTGCTACAGGAGCTTTTGCTGGTTTAGCATTGACACTACTTGACATCATTACATTGCCATTCCATGTTTGTAGTTGAAGTGCTGGCCAACCTGGGGTTCTGTTAGGCACAATTGGGTACCATGCCCATAAGATCATACTTTCTCCAGGTTTTAAAATTTTACCTGCCGTGTTGAAAGTAATAAAGTTTTCACCTGTAGTGCCCCGAGCAAAAACCTTATTCCACACACAAAAAACTTTACCTCCAGCACCTGCATTATAAGCCCACTGATTGTTAGAAGGGGTTTGTCCTACAAGACGAATATCCGTAAATCCTGATAATATTTTGGAGGTGTTATTCTTAAAACTGACACTGAAAAGAGATCCAAGATGTTGAAAAGTAACTGATGTATTCTGTGCATTAGTTGAATTTAAATTTAACTTTGCAAAGTAAAGCATAACATCCTTATTATTTTCCACCTCTTGAAGTGTATTGAATCTACCAGGGTTTAGAGGCAATTTAACATCAGTTGAGTTTGTATTTAACCCATTTCCTCCGTAAGCACCGTAAAGATCAAATGCTCCCGTGTTGATTCCGGCTGGTATTACTACATTGAATGACGCCACTTTTCCATTGGCTGATACACTGTTAACGCTTGACGTAGTCGTTCTTATTGTCCCTCCCTGTTTAAACGATAGTGCTATTATATCGCCAACGACCCATTTAAGATCGATGGTTTTATTTGGCAACTGATCAAGAGTCATTCTAGTTGTTGGATCATCATCTTCTGGCATTGAAGCCGTTAATGATATTGCATGTTCTTTTTCTGATTTGTTTTCTAGCAGCTCTTCATTACTACATGACACGAAGAACATTACAGTAGAGATTATTATAAAAGGTAATATTTTTTCTCTCATATTTTTTTGTTTTTAATAAAAGTGTAAATGAATATAAGTTTATACGTTGTTACCAATCTTCACCAGGCATTTCTATTGTACTACCATTTGCCAATATATTTTGCTCAGTTTCAATCTCTATTGGTTCTATATCAGGAGTGATATAGATTTTTTTTCCTAATAATTTTATTTCTTTTTCCATAATCTGTTTTACTTATTGTTATGCACCATGTTTACAATCAAGACCAACACCAATTGTTATCAAGACATTACACCTCTTAGCGTATTCATTATTACTAATTATTTGTTGATGTGATTATAAACAACCCTTACAATAAGTTTGTTCATCTGGCTATATTGAGAATGTAAAAGTGTAATACTCGAATTAATAAAGTGAAATTGCAGTAGTACAGTTATAAAAATGGAGAGCGATTTAGGTATCCTCTGATACCTTATATACACTCATTCCTATTGGAATTCCTTTTAACGTGAGTTCGGGATAAAAAAAGCTTCAAAAAAAGTTGTGATATAGAGGTTTTATTTGTATATTTATAGCTGATTATCAAACAAATAACAAACATTTCGCTCTATGATCACAACAGACAAAGTTATAGAAATTTTTTGTATAGCAGACGACTTTTGCAAAGAATATGAAAAGGAAATTCAGAATCATCAACTTCAAGCAGGTAATGTAACCAATAAAAGAAACCGACAGACACAGATGTCTCAAAGTGAAATCATAACTGTAATGGTTTGCTTTCATTGTGGTACTTTCCATAATTTCAAACATTATTATCGCTTTTATATTTGTGAACATATGAATAGTTACTTCCCAAATGCTGTTTCTTATAACCGTTTTGTAGAGTTACAACCTCGAACAATTGTACCTCTCATGTTGCTACTGAAATTAGTTGGATTTGGAGAATGTACAGGTATTACTTACGTAGATTCTACTCCAATTAAAGTATGCCATAACAAGCGTATTTATTCAAACAAAGTATTTAAAGATATGGCCCAGAGAGGGAAAAGTACAATGGGTTGGTTTTTCGGATTTAAACTCCATTTAGTTTGTAACGAGAAAGGAGAACTACTTAATTTCTCACTAACCAAAGGCAATGTCGATGATCGAAACCCTGATGTAATCAATGTTCTCACAAAAGATTTATTCGGCAAGCTTTATGCAGATAAAGGATACATTAGCCAAAAACTTTTCGAGATGCTTTTTGATGAAGGAGTTCACTTAGTGACAGGCATACGATCTAATATGAAGAACAGTTTAATGTCATTTCGTGATAAGATTCTATTACGTAAAAGATCAGTTATAGAATCTATCAATGATGAGCTGAAAAATATCTGTCAGATAGAGCATTCCAGACATCGTTCTACTCATAATTTCATTATGAATTATTGGTGTCCGCTAAAAGTTAGAAAAGGGCATAACGCATCTCTCAATCACCGATGAATAGGTGAATGAGAGGTGTGTTTTTATTTCCAAGCCCCCCTTAATCAAAAAGTGATGGCTGATTTGG
>JAQVZQ010000154.1 GCA_028708095.1 Dysgonamonadaceae bacterium | reverse complement strand
GCCTTCTTGTGGTATGCTGACATTGGCGGTAACCTCCCTGTATGGTTTTGGTTGTTTCCCAAACCCATTATGCCATATCTGGGCTGGGAACCGCCACTTCAATTTCCACGGCTGTTGGGACAATCTCGTGTTCAAGATCTTATTGACAGAAACGCAAAAAAGATCATTCTAATTACATGGACGGATAACAAGGACTTCAGTTGGGTAAATCAATATAACCCCTGTCATGTTGTGTATGATGCTGAAGAAGAAAATCCTGAATATCATCAGAGAGTAAAAGAGATAGAATTAAAACATCCTCGTTTAAGCCAGCAAATTAAAAGGTTACCTCAATATGCGAAGTCAACTCCAGGCAATTATTTAATTCAAATTCATTGCGATAAATGTAGATGCTCAAGATGGGCCAGGTTAAATAAACCATATCCAGGCAAAACAGCGCTGGGGAACGCTGAACTAGGAGAATTTTCCGCGGCATGTTTAATGTGTGGGTATGAGGCGTGGGATAGCTATAATTGGAGTCGCTAGAAGATGCCGGCTAATTGAACTAGGGCAATTTCAATAGGTAAGACACGCATGAATCTGTATACATATATTTGGCTAGTTATGAACGTGCTGCAGTGGGGGCGTACAAGAGGGTTCTACTGTATCCTTCAGGGTAGATGGGTCAGGCTTGAAATATTCACTTGATAAAGTAAGTACTAGATAGGATGAATACCTTATAACCTTATAAAAATAATTTTAAGGGGGCGGTTACGCTTATGGATGCAGTTAATATTGTAAACTTGGCGTTGTCATTTGTGGCAATACTTGTTTCAGTTTTTAGTATTTTTATAAGTTTCAAATGGTCACAAGAATCATCTAGAAACCTTGAACAAGCAAAGGATATTTTAAAGGATGTTGAGAAAACTGCGGATCAAATAAATCAGAATGTATCAGATAAGATGGACGACCTGATTCGTCGTGCAGCTCCATCAATACAGGAACAAGTTGAGTCGCAAGCTATGGCAAAGTTTTTTGAACAGGTCTTTCAGCAACCCGAAATAGGGCTTGCTGAACAGCAATAAAATTCAATTAACACAAGGGTTTCAAGTCCTTTTTATCGAATAATATCCAAGGGAAAAGCAAGAAAAACCCCAAAAACCTTGCACATGGAGGAATTTTAGTTGAGGGTTCACACATTTGGCCATGTGTGTTTTCCTAAGCTGAAACTTATTAGCGCCAGCAATAACCTTTGCAATTCTCTGGATATTAGTGTATTGGCCTGTGCGCTGGAATTCGACAAAATGCGGGTGGTAAACGGTACCCTTGCGAGGGGGGCGCTTTTCTCCCCGATCTTGCTACGGATAAAAAACACTCCGTTATGTTTTTTAAACCCTTTAAAGTTGCATTTGGCAATTATTAAATTGTCTAAGAGCAGTTTATAAATATTTTGGGGACTGTTCAGCAAGCCCTAAATTATTATTTTTCCTTTAGATATAAAAAATGTTAAAGGATATTTTGCTAAATATATAGAAAGTTATTGTATGTTATAATTAATATTTCTAAGGAGGGATGGTTAGATAATGTCAGAGTCCAGCCAAATCAAGGTGGATCAAGATATATTTAAGACATTTTTGACTGCTGCATCCTATATGTACACAAGGAAACATTTGAGATTATTTATAAAACCTAGAATGGTAGAAGTTGAAATTGATGATATTGTTCTGAATAAGACTGCCCATGATTATGATTTTGATACTAATATTTTTACAAGATTTATTAATTTATTGTGTAATATAATTATGGCTATATTTTTTGACGATTTAGATAACTTTAAGAAATGGCTAGATAAAGAAGAGGTTTTTGTTTATCAAGATTTTGAAGAACTAGTTAAGCTAGTTAATGATTTTTTAGAACAACATCCTCAAATTGAACAATCTTATAACTTTTATAAATTAAATATAGGAAATGTATTGAGAAGACTAGATTGGCAAATTAATTTAATAAAAAAGACAAAAGAAGATAATGTTAATATTAAATCTGTTAAAGTTGTAATGTCCTATTATTCTAGTGGTGAAAATAATACTAAATCAGTTGAATTAGATTTGTGTGCTGATGATGTTGATTATGTTATCAATATGTTCTTAAATATTAAAAGAGAATTAGAAAATGAGTGTGGTGAGTCCTGTGATTGAGAGAAATTGCGATCTGTATTCTAGAAAGGGTAAAACTAGTCATGACTTTAAAGATCAGGGTACGTCTTTTCCATTTTTTACCCCAAAGCAACGGTTATCATCTTCAGAAATCGATCATAATATAATAGAACCTTATCCAGATTATGATGAGGAAATTTTTATAAATATTGTGAGGAAAAGAAAGATGAGTAATGACAAGATACAATGTTATGTGGAAAAATGGGAAGAAATATACGCTGATGAAAAAGATAAATTTGATGCTTTGCTGAGTGAATACATTAATGCAAAAGCAGAACAAGGGCACACAATAAAAGAAAGTCTTTTGGACCTTTATAAAAAGGGTATTATTGCCAAAGGCGTAGTTAAGGAAAAAGCTAAATTAAATGAATATGAATTTTTAATTGCTTTATCAGAAAATGGAATAGAATGTTCTTATTTAAGAATCAGTGATGAAGAATTAAAAACAATAAAGGATTTAAAGGATAGATTTTAAATGATAGTTATAGGTGATTCATCTGTTTTCATAAATTTTGCATTAGTTGGCGAGTTTAATTGCCTTAAATATATTGCACCTATTTGTGTTCCTGAGGCAGTTTATAATGAAGTATATTCAAAAGGTAGTTATAAGCCTGGTTCTCAGGAATTTTATAATGCCACAAAAGAAGGATGGATAATAGTTAAGAAATGTCCATATAATGAATTTTATTATAAACTAAAGCGTCTGCATAGCGGTGAGCGTGAAGTATTAACCTTAGCGAAAGAACTTTCTGCAGATTTAGTTTTATTAGATGACGATGATGCAATTTCAGCATGTCATGTTTGGCTTAAACCACATAATCATAATATTTATCACTTGACATCATTTGGATTATGTGAATTGTTAAGGCAAAAAGGTTTTACTAAAATAAATCATATTGAAATGTGTTTAAAAATAAATCAGGCGGATACTCTAATCAAACGAAGTTAATTAATAGCAAGCTCGGGGAGAAAAGCACCTCCCCTCGCAATGGTACCGTGTACCACCCGACTTTTGTCGAATACCAGCGAACGGAATAATATGAACTAGTCAATAGTTCCACTTGGAGTCATTAACAGACAAATCAAATCACATATTTTTTCCGCGGCCTTCCCGTTACCAAATATATTCTGTTGTTTTTTATTTGGCTCAAAAGATCTTACTGCATCGATGATATTTTCCCTCTGTATTTTTTGGCGATCATTTTCTTTCCCAACCACCATATTCCACCCGTCCTCCACCGTTTCCGGCCAGGCTGAGACTATATCGAGAGTAATACAGGGTACTTTTGCAAAATAGGCTTCCTTTTGCAGACCGCCGGAGTCGGTGAGTATCTTTCCTGCATTTTTGGTTAAGACCAGCATTTCCAGGTAGCCTACCGGTTTGATCAGGTGAATGTTTGGTGTATCTTTTAGTTCCTGGTACAGTCCGTATTGCTTCAGATACTTTTCAGTTCGCGGGTGAACGGGGAAGACCAGCTCTATTTCTTGTGCAAGCTCTATAAAAGCTTTGCAGATTTCCCGCAAGTTCTCTTCGGTATCGGTATTGCTTGCCCTGTGTACCGTTGCTAGCAGGTAATTGCCTTGTTCCAGGCTTAGATTATCCAGAATTCCGGTTCGTTTTTCTGCTTCCTTTGAAAAGTGCAAAAAGCAGTCAAGCATAACATCTCCTGTCAGATACACCCCTTGGGTCAACCCTTCCCGGTGCAGGTTATCCAAGCATACAGGAGTAGGGGCAAAGAGCATACTTGAGATATGGTCCGTGACCACTCTGTTTACTTCTTCGGGTATCGTCTTGTCGTTCATTCTTGGCCCAGCTTCTACATGGGCAACGGGGATGTGCAGTTTGACTGCCGCAAGTGCCGCTGCCAGAGTGGAGTTGGTGTCGCCGTAGACTAGGACAACGTCAGGTTTTTCTTTAAGAAACAGTGCTTCCAGTTCGGCCATCATCTGGCCTGTTTGCCGGGCATGAGTGTCAGAGCCGATCCCCAAATTATAATCCGGTTGGGGTATATTCATTTCATCGAAGAAGATGTCTGAAAGCTCATGATTGTAGTGCTGTCCAGTGTGAATGATGATTTCATTGTGATTTTTACGGAGTTCTCTGGAAACCAGTGCAGCTTTGATAAACTGTGGCCTGGCGCCGAGTACTGTGATGATTTTCAATTTCTCACCTTCGTTTAGATTCCCAGTTCTACAGGTTTTTGGCTATTTATCTAATATTCGATATAGGGTGGGGGTTTTCCTGTATCGTTCAACTGTTTTTGATATGTTCTAACAGGGGCTGTAAGCGCACTGCACCGTTTTGCCTATATAAAAATAGGCTCCTAGATCCTTCCCACAGTTCCATAGAGTAACATTTTATGATATTATATGGAGTGGAGGAGACAGGTTTCGACTAATACATACGCTAGAATAGATTTAAATATTCGATTGATAATTAATTTAACTATTTCTTCTTTCAATTTCCGGAGTGTAGATGTTAGCAATTCGTAAATGACTTTCCTGCCAAATTCCTCAGCAAAATATACATTTCAAATAGAGGGAGGTGATAATATATGGCTAAGCCTTTCCCTGATAGTGTCATTAAAGCTGCTTTCAATCGTTCAAAGGGTCGTTGCGAGTGTAGGCTATTTCTCAGGAAGTTTTCCTTTTACGCCTGGAACATATGTGATATTTGGATGTGAAGGTTTTGGCTCTAGTCTGTGCCATGTGGGCAGTAGGACTGTGGAGATCTATGTATTAATAATGCATGTATTGATTTAACGGGGGGAGGGTACACCTGCATCGGTAGAGTCCCCCTATGTACTTTTTAATATGTTGAATGTATGGTAAATATTACCCAGAGGACACCGTAGTGGTTTAACAACTGTATAAAGGCGATTTCAGGTATATACTTTGAGCTGAATCCTGGTTAAACAATTATTGGTTGGATGTAGGCACACTGACCCAACCTTTGCACATATGGAAAACGAGAAAATATACATGGGTTATTGATGTTACCGTGCATGATATTTGGGAGTGTAAAGTTCAAATGATAAATATAGATACTAAATTAAAGGAGATTTTAACCGAAGAAGTTGCTTTCAAAAAAATTCGTGACTTCTTTCGTGAAAAACCATTTCTTGTTTTCGGAACGGGAATGTCGTGCGCTTTAGATACCAAATTTGGGATGCATGCGTTGCAGGATGAACTTCTACTTCGAATGAAAGAACATAGTCTAAACGAGGAGCAGAATAGACAATGGGAACAAGTTGAGCAATCACTTGAAGATGGATTAGACTTGGAATCATCGCTCGATAGCGTCACAGACTCCGATTTGCTTAAATTAATAACTAAGGTTACGGGTAATTTTATTGCTTCAATTGATCGTAAATATGCTTTTAGTATTGCAAACGGTGAGGTTGAATGGCCTGCAATAAGTCTAATAAAGCGTATGGTTGAAACCCTTCCTGAAGGTGACCCAATTCTCCATGTATTAACTCCAAATTATGATATGCTTTTTGAATATACATGTGATTGTTTTCGAATACCCTACACAAATGGGTTTACTGGTGGGGTTGAACGCAGTACTGATTGGGATGCTGTAAACAGGTCGTTACTTATTCCACAGAAAACAGTTTACGGTAAAAGAAATAAAACAGTTTATAAAACGCAAAAACATATTCGTTTATATAAAGTACATGGTTCTTTGAATTATTTCTTTCACCGGGGAAACGTTGTTGAAAATAACGCGTGGATGTGGGATCCGCCAAATTATGCACTACGAGTAATAATTACACCAGGTTTATCTAAATATGAAACTCTACATCGTTACAGGCAAGAGCTGTTAAAATCTGCTGATTTGGCTATAGATAGGTCAAATCATTTTTTGTTTCTCGGTTATGGCTTTAATGATAAACACCTTGAAGAATACATAAAGCGAAAACTAGTAGATCAAAGCTGCATGGGACTAATTGTTACGCGGGATTCTAATCCGCGCATTGAATCGTTACTATTTGAAGCCTCTAATTTGTGGTTAATCTGTAGACTCCAGGAACAAGGGAATGATGGTACTCGTATTTATAATAAACAGCATTCGAATTGGCTTAACCTTCCTGGAAGAAAGCTTTGGGATATTCAAGAGTTAACAAAATTTATTTTAGGAGGTTAATTATGTCTATCTTTATTTTTGACAAATCGCATTCTCTTGGTAGAGTTCGTGCTGTTGATACC
Organism: Dysgonamonadaceae bacterium; assembly: GCA_028708095.1. Lineage (GTDB taxonomy): Bacteria > Bacteroidota > Bacteroidia > Bacteroidales > Dysgonomonadaceae > UBA2632. Next base: position 2,286 of record JAQVZQ010000154.1, on the reverse strand, counting down.
CGACGCGTCGATGTTCAAGTAAACAGTGATGAAGACTTACGAAAAGCTCGAGTTGGTCAACTTGTTGCTTTAGCACTACCGGGTGTAATAGAAGAATGGCTCATTGGTATTATCGACAAGGTAATTAAGACACCTGTTCTTGACAACGATCGGGGTGAGCTAAACACTGAACAAGATTATGAGGCAGAAGAGGCCGATACATTTATGCTCTCACGTGAAAGCGTTCTTAATACGGTTCGCCTAACACTAGTTGGAACGGTTGGATTGTGTTCAGAAAAAAGCGAGCCACAATTTTCTCGTTCACTTATTCAGGTCCCTGAGATTGATGGTGAATGCTATATTCTGCGTGATGCCCAACTACAATCTTTTATGAATCTTCTTTCTTCTGAAGGAAAAACGGAACATTCCCTTGAGATTGGGAAATATACGATAGATGAAAGTGCTACAGCTTATCTTGATGGAAATAAACTTTTCCAGCGGCATGCTTCACTTTTGGGTAGTACCGGTTCCGGTAAATCATCGGCTGTTGCATCTATTCTTGAACAAGCAGCTAAACTTCCATCATCTAATTTAATTGTTTTTGATCTACATGGAGAGTACCGCGCGCTTTCTTATGCTCGGCATTTACGCGTACCTGGGCCAGAAGAACTAGGTAAGTCTGATGATTCACTACTATTCTTACCATATTGGTTACTTAATGCAGAAGAATTACAGGCGATGTTTATAGATCGTAGTGAATTTAGTGCTCACAATCAGGTTATGGCTTTTCAAGATGCTGTAATTGTTGAAAAGAAGAAAACGCTTGAAAGCTTAGATAAACGTGAAGTTCTGAATGCTTTTACACTCGATAGTCCAATTCCCTTTTCAATTGAAGATGTAATTTGTGAATTGCGTCATTTAAATGAAGAAATGGTTCCTGGCAAAACTAAGGACAAGCAGGGTCCTTTTCATGGTAAATTTAGCAGACTGCTTGTTCGCATTAATAGTAAAATTAGTGACAAACGGTATGGCTTTCTCTTTCAAGCACCTGATTCGAAAAATCAGTATGACTCCATGGCACAGATTATGCAACGAATAATGGATTATTCACAAGCAAACGCGCAAATTAAAGTTATTGATTTTTCAGAGGTACCATCCGATATTTTGCCTATTATTATTGGGCTCGTTGCTCGTTTACTATATCAGGTGCAATTTTGGACTGATCGTGATAAGCGAAAGCCAATGGCCTTAATATGTGATGAAGCACACCTGTATCTTCCTAAAAAAGATGGGAAAAATCCCGCTGAACAACGGGCTATAGAGAACTTTGAAAAAATAGCGAAAGAAGGGCGTAAATATGGGGTTGCTCTTTTGGTTGTCAGTCAGCGACCTTCCGATGTTAGTACAACTATTTTAAGTCAGTGTAACAATGTTATAGCGCTTCGCCTTACGAACGGTGACGACCAGGCAACAGTTAAAAAACTTATGCCTGAAAGTCTTGAAGGGTTGATGGATACTTTACCAATTCTGGATATCGGTGAGGCGTTAGTTGTTGGAGACGCTGTATTGTTACCAAGTAGAATGCGAATTTCCCCACCCAGTGAAAAGCCGCTAAGTGCAACCATAGATTTCTGGGATGAGTGGAGTATACCCCCTGTAGCTCCTGATATTGCTAAGGCTGTTGAGAATATGCGAAGACAGAATAGAAGATAACGAGCGATTAATGGAAGGGTGATGGTTAAATATGGATATATATGTGTTTGGCAATTAAGAAATTCATAGTTTGGCAGTTTAGAAGTACATAGCATCCTTGTTATCAATTATTAGTAGTTGTAGAAGAAGAGATCCTTTATGAAAATTGTGCAATGAAAATAGAACGTATTAAAGAAAGCAAAAAACTGCCACCAACGATCGATCATAATGTGCTTGTCAATGGCCATTTGAAAATCCGCACTTTTGGCCACTAGAAAGTCGTCACTTTTGGTCACGAAAAGTCGTCAACTATATTATGGAAACATCATCCCTCCTTTACCTGACTAACATGAGGCGGCACCAGACGGAGTAAGGCCCGCATGTATTGAGAGAGACTGCCATCGGCCAGGCTAGCATACATTTTAGTGGTTAGATCGTCCATCGTTATGAACAGGACATGGTAGCCTGCGTTTACTGCCTCAATACCCAGGGCGATACCAAGATGCGATTTCCCGACCCCCGGTGGTCCAAGAAAGATTAGATTCTCCCGTTTAGTGATGAATTCCAATGTAGCTAAATCACGAATGGTTTGTTGGCTTACTGAGGTCTGGTAGG